>JBBSSF010000225.1:0-6196 GCA_038242345.1 Hyphomicrobiales bacterium | reverse complement strand
ACGGATCCTATGTAGGTGGCCGAGGCGTTAAGGTCAAATTAACAAATCCGAGTGCGGCGAAAATTCCTGCCCGGACAGCTTCGAGGTCAGCCCGATCGGCAACAGGGGCCTCATAGCGCCGATGGCCGACCTTGAAGCGATCAAGACGAACAAAGCTCACGCTGCAAACAAGGTCACATTTTGCCCAGACTGGCAAATCAGACGGCTCATTGGGATGGTAATTCCGCGACAACCGAACCTGAAAAGGCTGAGGATTAAGAGGCTCCGTCGTGCTTAATGGCACGATCATCGCCAGTTTGTCCCGCCCAGAGAGGCGGGGGGTGACAACCATCACGGGTCGACGCTTCGTAATCTCGGGAACAATCATTCCGCGAAAATCACAGATCAATATCGCGCCAGCACGGGGATGAAAAGTGAGCCCCGTATCCTTGATTTGGCCTGTCATTCCGCCGCCTTCCGCAACCGCACCCCCGCCCCGCCGCCATTCTCGGGGATGAATTCGACGCCGGCGGCTTCAAGGGCATGGATTACCGCCGCAATGGTCGGTCCGTGAACCGCCGTGTCGGCCTCAATCTTGGTGACGGTGTTGCGATGCACACCGGACTTTTCCGCGAGATCGCGAACTGTCCAGTTCAGCAATCCCCGGGCGGCCCTAACTTGGGCACTTGTCACTTTCAAAGGCATCGCGCATAATGCTCCCGTCACTCGTAAGTGACATTAGCACAAGGAGCCCGGCCATGCCCACCGTTGACGACGAAGGGGTCTTCATGCCCACAAATGGCAACGCGAGCACGCCCCCTGCCGGCCACACGCCGGACCTGGAGAAGCTGCATAACACCCTGTTCGGCATGGAAGAGACCATCCGGCGGACCCGGAATTTCATCTGCGCGCTTGGATGGTCGGCCGCCCGGTTCCGCGAACGCTATGGCGTCGACGCGGACGAATGCGATGCGTTCGATGCGATCCTGGACGAAGCCGAGCTGGCCGCCCTTGAGGTGTTCCGTGCGTGGGATCAGGCGACGGACATCCTCTCGGGCCCAAAAGGCGCGGACTGAGCGGGTCTCATATAAAGCCAGCTCTTGAAGAGTCCAGTCGTGGCGAGTATGCTCTCTGAGAGTTATATTCATCCCGGAGATGGTTCATGACTGGATATGAGGCATCCGTGATCGAGAAGGCGACGAACGGCGCCGTCACGGCCAAGACCCTGAACAACTGGACGAACCGCAATCTGTGGTTTCTCCCATTGCCTGATTTCGAGCGGGGAAAGCCTCGGCTGTACAGCCGCTCCCACATCATCGAAGCGGCTCTGGCCGCCCACATGGCACGCCTCGGCATTCCCCGGGAAACCGCCCGCGCCGCCTGCAAGGCGCGGGCGATGGCCATGGCTGTCACCGGCAAGCCCCACCGGACGGCATGGGAGGGAGATGGCTGGAAGGACTTCGAGATTCTGCCGGAATTCGATCCGGAGGAGACGGACGCTCATTGGATTGTTCTGCCGTTCTACTTGAACCCCAATGCTGAGGAGACGGGGGACAACGGCCGCCTGATTGGCGTGAACGTGAAGATCGTGCGGCACACCGCCGAGCTTCCTGAGGAGCTGGCCGACCTGCCGATGGCCGCGGCCATCGTGCTGAATGTCTCGAAGATCGTCCGCGACGTTGATGCGGCCATTGCCGACGCGTCGAAGTGAGGAGGCACACAATGCCCGTTTCCCTCCATTCCCTCCGCGAGATCCGCGCCGCCCGCGTGGCGGAACTCACCCCCATCCTGACGAAGGGCGCCGCCGGCAGCCTTGATGATGCCGAGACCGCCCGTAAAGCGGCCTTGCTGAGCGACATCGAAACGATCAACGGCCAGATCCGCAATGCCGAGCTGCTGGCGGATCTGGAGCGCCGGGCGCCGGCCGAGCCCCTGACCCGCGGCGGCGGGGAAATGGACCTGCGAGGCTACTCCCCCTCCAAGGCGATCCGCGAGGCTGCCGCCGGCCGGCTGACCGGCCTTGAGGCGGAAACCCATCAGGAACTGAGCCGCGGCCGCGAGGCCCGGGGCGGCGCCGGCTTCCACATCGCGGCTCCGACGTCCGTCTTCGGCCTGACCCCCGAGACCCGCGACGGACAGACCGTCGGCACGCCCGCCACCGGCGGGCTGCTGGTGCCCACCACCATCGCCAGCCCGCTGGATCGCTTCCGCCCGGCCCTGAAGACCGAAGGCATGGGCGCCACCGTGATGCGCGGCCTGACGGGCAATCTGGAACTGCCGATGCTGGACACCTCCGGCAGCGCGCATTGGGTGGCGGAGAATGGCGACACCACCCGCTCGGCGGTGACCTTCGGCAAGGTGGCCATGGCCCCGAAGACGGTCTCCGGCGAATATCGCGTCTCGCGCCGGCTGATGCTTCAGTCCGGCACTGCCGTTGACGGCATCCTCAAGAGCGACCTCGGGCAGATCCTCGCCCAGGCTCTGGACTTCGCCGCGATCGCCGGCACGGGCACCGGGAACATGCCGCTGGGGCTGCTGACCACCGCGGGCATCGCGGCTGTCACCCCCTCGGCCAACCTGTCCGATACCAATGCCGACATGATCGGTGCGCTGGAGCTGGACGACATCACCGGCACCACCGGCTTCCTCACCAACCCGACGGTGGCGAAGCTGGTGCGCAAGATCAAGGACGGGGACGGCCTGCCGATCCCCGAAGCGATCCTCTTCCACGGCAAGCGCGTCGACTACACCACCCAGGTTCCGAACACTCTCGGCACCGGGGAAGACAAGTCCGCCCTGATCTATGGCGTGTGGTCGGAGCTGGTGATTGGCTATTGGTCTTCGGTTGACCTCCTGGTCAACCCCTATCACCCGGACGTTGCCAGCAATGGCGGCATCCTGATCCACGCCTTTCTCGACGCCGACGTGGTTGTGCGCCGCCCCAAGGCGTTCGTGACCGCGGAAATCTGAGGAGCCGCCGCCGTGATCCTCACCCTGAGCGAAGCCAAGGCGCATTGCCGGGTCGACACCGACGACGAGGATGCGCCCATCACGGCCCTGATTGCGGCGGCGGAAGACTATCTGACCCGGATCGGCTGCGACACCGCCGCCGATCCGGCCCCGCCCAGCCTGAAGCTGGCCGCCCTGCTTCTGGTCGGCCACTGGTTCTTCAACCGCGAGGCTGCCGACCGGGATCCCCCGGCCGAAATCGCCCTTGGCGTCTCTGCCCTCACCGCCCCGCTTCGGGAGGTTTCCTTCGGATGATCCGCGAGACCAGGTCCGCCCCGTTCGAGATCCGCGCCGCCGGCCGCCGGCTGGAAGGCCACGCGGCCACCTTCGGCCGGGAAGCCCGCATCGGCGGGCAGTTCACCGAGGTGATCGCCCCCGGGGCCTTCCGGGCCTCTCTGGCGGGCGGGGCCGACATCCTCGCCCTGGTTGACCACGATCCGGGCAAGGTGCTGGCCCGCACCCGCTCCGGCACCCTGCGGCTCGCCGAAGATGCGGCCGGCCTCGCCTTCTCTCTCGACGTGCCCGACACTGGCACCGGCCGCGACATCCTCGCGCTCGCCGAGCGCGGCGACCTCGGCGGCATGAGCTTCGGGTTCACGGTTCTGGCCGACCATTGGGCCGGCGACCGGCGCGAGCTGCGGGCCGTGACCCTGCACGAGATTTCCGTGGTGCAGAGCTGGCCGGCCTATGACGGCACGACGATTGCCGCCCGTGCCCGCACCGCCGACACCCTCACCCGGGCCGATTGCGCCCGCCGTCTTCTCGCGCTTCTCGGGGGCTGACCATGGGCATTCTCGACCTCTTCCGCCGCCGCGAGACCCGGGCCGAAACCGTTTCGTCTGACTCCCCGGAGTTCTTCGACTTCATGCGCGCCCACGGCGCTCCCGCCCCGGATGCGGTGCTTTCCAATCTGGCGGTTGCTACCCGGTGCGTCGGGCTTCTCTCCGAGGGGCTGGCCGGGATCCCGCTGCACGTCTTCCGCCGCACTGCCGATGGCGGGCGCGAGCGGGCCGACGATCATCCGCTCTATGCCGCCCTGCATGACAGCCCGAACCCGAACCAGACCGCCTTCGAGGCCCGGGAGTTCCTGATCCGGGATCTTCTGCTCTTCGGCAATGCGCTCGCCCGTCTCGACTTCAACGCCCGGGGGCAGGTTGTCGCCCTCTGGCCGGTGCCGTGGCGCACTGTCGGTGTCGACCGGCTCCCCGGTGGCCGGCTGCGCTATCGCATCACCGACGCCGACGGGCGGGGCGCCGTGCTGTTGCAGGAAGAGGCCCTGCATATCCGCTACGCCTCGCGGGATGGCGTCATCGGCCTGTCGCCCATCGCCATCGGCCGCGGCGCCCTCGGGCTGGCGCTGGAACAGGCGAACACCGCCGAGAGCCTCATGCGCAATGCCATGCGGCCTTCGGGCATCGTGTCCTTCGCCGAGAAGCTCGGGCCGGACGCCATGGCCAAGGTGCGGGCGGCGCTGGAAGCCCGGTTCACCGGCACGGCCAATGCCGGCCGCGTGGTGCTGATGGATGGCGGCGCCAAATACGAGAAGATGACCTGGAGCCCGGAAGACGCCCAGTTCCTGGAATCCCGCAAGCTGGCGAATGAGGACGTGGCGCGGATCTTCGGCATCCCGCCGACCTGCGTCGGCATCACCGACCGGGCGACCTATTCCAACACCGAACAGGAGGCGACGGCGCTTGTCCGGAACGCGCTGGCGCCGCTGGCCGCCCGGGTGGAACAGGCCATCGCCCGGGCCTGCCTGACGCCCGCCGCGCGGCGCTCCCTCTATGTGGAACACGACCTCTCTGCCCTGCTTCGGGGCGACGTGAAAAGCCGGTTCGAGGCGTACCGCATCGGCCGGGAAATCGGCGCCCTGTCCGCCGACGACGTGCGCCGCCGCGAGAACGAACCGCCGATCCCCGGCGGCAACATCTATCACCAGCCGGCCAACTGGGTGCCCCTCGGCACCGCCCCCGCCGGCACCACGGAGGTTTGACCGGTGGCGAAGCTCCCCACCCAGAGAGACGCCACCCGGATCGTGCGTGGCGTGATCGCGGCGGGTGTGCCTGTCGAGCGCATCCGCGAGGTGCAGGCGACGCCGGAAGGTATCGTGCGCGTCCTCTTCGGCGAGACGACCCCCGAGCTGCCGGCCCAGGCGGCCCCCGAGAACCCGTTTGATTGAGTGCGGCCATGGTCGGCAAGAAAGTCTTCCCCTACCTGGAAAAGAGCGTGTCCCGGCACGGGCAGGTGCGGTTCTATGTCCGCAAGCCTGACCAGCCGCGCATTCGCGTGCACGCGGAATTCGACACGCCCGAATTTCTGGTGGAATACGGGCGGGCGATCGCCGGGGAAACGAAACCGGCCACGCGGAAGGCGAAGGGCGAGACGGGCGCTCCGGCGGCAAGCCTGCGGGGGCTTGTGGAAGCCTACTTCCGGAGCCCGGAATTCCTCTCCCTGTCCACTTCGAGCAAGAGCAAGCGGCGCTTCTCGCTGGAACGCTTCTGCGCCCTGAAGAACAAGCAAGGGCATATCTATGGTGACCTGCCCTATTGCGCCCTGTTGCCGCGCCATATCCGCGCCGCGCGGGACGAACTTGCCGCGACGCCTGGCGCCGCCAACGACCTGGTGAAGACGCTGCGCCAGCTTTTCACCTTCGCCATCGCCACCGACCGGGCGGACAGCAACCCCGCGAAGGACGTGCCCTATTTCCCCCCGGTTCGGGCAGACGGAATTCCCGCCTGGACGGATGCGGACGTGGCCGCCTATGAGGCCCGCCACCCGACCGGCACCATGGCCCGCCTCGCGCTTGTGCTGCTGACGGAAACCGGACAGCGGCTGTCGGACATCTATCGCCTCGGGCCCCCGATGGTCCGGGATGGGAGCCTCATGTTCGTGCAGGCGAAGAACCGCGCCCGCAAGCCCGTGCCGTTGGTGCTGCCGATCACCGACGCGATGCGTGAGGCGCTGGCCGCGACCATCCATGGCGAGAGGACTTTCCTCATCACGGAATATGGCCGCCCGTTCGCCTCGCCCGCGGCCTTCGGCAACTGGTTCCGCGACCGCTGCCGGGAAGCCGGCCTCACGGATCGGTCGGCCCATGGCCTTCGGAAGCACTTCTCGGCAAAGCTCGCCGAATCGGGCGCGTCGGATCGGGAGATCATGGCCATGACGGGGCACCGCACGTCCAAGGAAGTGGACCGCTACACCCGTT
>JBBSSF010000224.1:0-6199 GCA_038242345.1 Hyphomicrobiales bacterium | reverse complement strand
GTCGCCAAGGACTGATACCAGACGCACGAAGTGCTGACCGCACCGTGCGCCTGAAGATCAGCAGATTTCCCATATGCGCCAAGGGCATGGGAAATCTGCATCAGAATGCCAATGAGATCCCTTTCAGGGATCCTTGGTATGACCTCCGGCCACGCCGGGCACAGCATCTTCGTTGCGGGCCGGGGATTCTCCGGCCCGTGTCATGTCCGCATGGACCCCTGAACGCTCCGGGAGGATCCGATGCCGCTCGCCGCGACGCTGATCCACATCCGCCACGGCCAGACCGACTGGAATGCCGAGGCCCGGCTGCAGGGCGGGCAGGACATCGCTCTGAACGATCTCGGCCGCAGCCAGGCCGCTCGCAACGGCGCCGCCCTCGGGACCTTCCTGCGCGCCGGCGGCATCGATCCCGACAGCCTCGACTGGGTGGCCTCGCCGCTTTCGCGCGCCCGCGAGACCATGGAGATCGTGCGCACCGCCATGGGGCTCGATCCCGCCGCCTATCGGCTGGAGCCGGTGCTGCGGGAAATCTCCTTCGGCCGCTGGGAAGGCTTCACGATCCCCGAGCTGAAGCTCACCGATCCCGAGGGCGTCGCCCGGCGCCGGGCAGACAAATGGGGCTTCGTGTCGCCGGAGGGCGAGAGCTACCGGATGCTGTCCGACCGGGTGGCGGGCTGGCTGCCGACGGTCGGTCGCGATTCGGTGGTGGTGGCCCATGGCGGCATCCTGAGGGTGCTGCATGGCCTGCTCGCCGGCGTGCCCGCGGCCGATCTGCCGCTGATGGAAGTCCCCCAGGACCGGCTGTGCCATTTCTCCGGCGGCCGCGTCGAATGGGTCTGATACCAAAGATCCTTGAAAAGGACGCTTTGGTATTCCGATGTGGATTTCTCATGCCATTGGCGCATATGAGAAATCCGCTGTCCTTCAGGCGCATGGTGCGGTCAGCACTTCGTGCGCCTGGTCTGAGCCGTCCTGTCTCCCCGCCCTGAGGATCGGCCGGCCCTCCTGCGACGGGTGTGACGGCAGGTCGCCGGAGCGCGTCTGTCTCCGGTCGTGCCGGGTGCGCGGCTCCGCCACACGGGCAGACATGATCCGTCCCGATCGCCGAACGTCCCGATGCTCTCCTGATGATCCCGGGGCCCGTCGTCCGGGCCGGTGCCCTCACTCCGCCTTGTCGGGCGTGGCCTTGCGCCGGCGCGGCGTCGTGGTCCGCGGCTTGGCCGGGGCGGCGGCAACCGGCGCCGGCTCGGGGGCAGGCGCCACCGGGGCCGGGTAGGTCGGGCGGAGGGCGGAGCGGCCATGCTTCTCGCGCACCGTCGCCAGCTCGTCGAGCATCTGCGTCAGGGCCTTGAGGGCAGCGTCTTCCTGCGGCGTCAGCCGGGAGGCATCGACATGGCTGACGAGGACCGCCAGCGCATCGCCGATGCGGCCGAGCTGGTGGCCATAGGTGCCGACCTCGGAGAGGATCTGCTCTTCCAGCTCCGGGGCGTCGGTCTTGCCGAGATTGACGTTGACGTTGAGAAGGCCGATCTGGCCGTCCCGCTGACCGAAGAGCCCCATCCAGGAGCGGATGAACTGGGTGACGTCGCCGGCAAGCGGCAGGCGCAGGCTGGCCATGGTCGGCTCCTCCGAGGCTGGTTGCCGCGCGGGGAGGGCGGCGGCGCGGACGCCGGACAGGGCGGGAGATCGCACAGGTCCGGCACAATGGGATGATACCAGCCGCACGAAGTGCTGACCGCACCGTGCGGCTGAAGGGCAGCAGATTTCTCATATGCCCCAAGGACATGAGAAATCTGCATCGGAATACCAAAGAGTCCTCTTCGAGGATCTTTGGTATGACACCCGGCAAGTGTTGGCCTTTCGGCCCCGTCTGTCAAAGGCCTGGCGGCCGCACCCCCCGAGGGCGCGACGGCCAGGTCCGCTCACTTGCCCGCGCCGGCCCGGGCAATGAGCATTTCCGCCCGGTTCAGCTCGCGCTGGGCGGCCTTGTCGCCGGGGGCAATCTCCAGGGCGCGCCGGCCATGGGCCACGGCCTCCTCATAGCGGTGCATCCCGTGCAGGGCCCGGCAGGAGAGGGTCCACGGCACCGGGGAGGATGGCAGGACCTCGCTGGCCCGGGCGAGCACGGCAAGGGCCTCGTCGCTGCGGCCAAGCTGGAGCAGGCAGGTGGCCTGCATCCGCAGCACGTCGAAGCCCGGACGGGCAATGGCGGATGCCGGGGCGAGGGCGTCGAGGGCATCCTGATGGCGGCCGACCTGCATGAGGGCCTTGCAGAGCCGCGGCGCGATCTTGAGCGCATCCACCTTCAGGGCGGATGCCTCTTCCCAGATCGCCAGCACCCGGGCGGGATCCCGGTCCGCCTCGGCTGCCTGGGCAAACTGCAGGAAGGTCTCGAAGTCCGGATAGTCCACCCGGGGCAGGCGCTCGCGATAGAGGCGCGCGGTGTCCGAATCGCCGAGCTCCTCGAATGCCCGGGCAAAGGCCCGGGTCGCCGCGCCATCCCAGGCCGACAGGACGACCGAAGCCAGACGCACCATCTCCAGCGCCCGCTCCGGGTGTCTGGAATGCGTGCGCACCCGGGCAGCCGTCAGGCGGATCTGCCACACCGCCGCCATGGGTGGCAGGGAGAGGGCAGTGGTCTGGGCAAGCAGCGTGTCCGCCGCCGCCCAGAGGCGATCGGCCCAGAGATCGCACAGGTCCGGATCGCCGATGCTGGCCGCGCAGAGCCGGATCCTGTCCTGGATGCCGGCCTGGCGGAGGGCCACCGGATTGTCGAGCACCCGGGTGAGGAGAGGGGTGGCGATGTCGGCATAGCCGCGCTCGGCTGCCCGGGCTGCCATCTGGGCCACCAGGTCCGGCGGGGTTGCGAGGCCGCAGGCGACGGCCTTCTCGTAGAGTGCGCGCGAGGGCTCGCGGTTGCGCCGGTAGAGGCTGCGGACCAGCCCGCGGATCTGGTGCGGGCCGTGCCGGGCGGCGTGGATGGCCTTCTGGAAGGCTGCCACATCGACGGTGCCGGCCATCACCGCGCGGATCAGCGCCGTGCTGAGGCGAAGCTCGCCGAGATCGCTGAGGGCCCCGTGATCGCAGAGCGGCAGATAGAGGCGGTTGACCGGCCGGATGGCGGCGAGATCTTCCAAATGAACCCGGTCGGGCCGGTACAGGGGATCGTAGACGACATAGATCTCCGCCCGCCGGGAGACCCGCGGCGCCATCTTGTGGGGATTGCCGAACTGTTCGTCCGCCCGGGCGAATTCGGTGGGCGCCCGGGGCTCGCCATTGGGGGAATTGCCGCCGATGAAGCTCTGCGGCACGAGGGCGAGCACCGCATCGGCGTCGATGGCGCCCGAGCACAGCAGCGCGCCATGGCCGCCATGGCTGCTGCCATAGGTGATGACGCGCGGAAAGCCCGCCACCGCCGCCCGGATGGCGCTCTCGGCCTCGGGCAGATCGGGATACTGCAGCCAGTCGCAGTCATCGCAGGTAACCGCCACCCAGTTGAAGCGGTTTTTCAGCGCAAAGCTCATTCCGAACGGAACGCGCGTCGCCTCCCGGGGAACAAAGGCCACCACCACCGGAGCGCCCGGATCGAAGATCGCGGCGCGGACGTGGATGTGGGGAGACTGGTAGATCTCCCGGATGTCCGGCACCGGCAGCGGAGCGGTCATGGTCGGGCCGGCGGACTCCTGTCCGTCTCTGCTGTTCTCGGTCATCAGGTGGCCTGGGCGTCTTGGGAACCGGAGTCCGGCAGGGGAGGAGAGCGGGTCCGGTCAGGGGGAAGGGGGAGACGGACAGGCCGGCATCAGGGCGATGCGGAGCCTTATTTTCGCGGGCGCGCCCGGGCTATCAGGGTGCGCACCCGGTTCAGCTCGCGCTGGGGGGCCTTGTCGTCGGGGGCGACCGCAAGGGCCCGCTCGGCATAGGCCAGCGCCTCGTCATACCGATGCATCCCCTGAAGGGCGCGGCTGGCGAAGCACCAGATCACCGCCGAGCCGGGCAGGATCTCGCCGGCGCGGACGAAGGCGGCCAGCGCCTCGTCATACCGGGACAGCTGCATCAGGCACATGCCCTGGGTGCGCAGGGTGTCGACGGCGGGATATTTGATGGCCAGCACCGGCGCCAGCGCCTTCAGGGCATCCTCGAACTGGTTGAGGTCCATGAGGGCCTTGCAGTGGCGCGGCGCCACCCTCAGCGGCTCCACTCCGGCGGCCGCGGCCTCATCCCAGATTTCCAGCACCCGGATCAGGTTCTTGGCTTGTTCCGCCTGTTCGGCGAGCCGGCTGAAGATCTCGTAGTCGGGGCGGTCGACCCGCAGCAGGCGTTCGCTGTAGCGACGGGCGGCGTCCGGATCGCCGAAATCGGCGAAGGCGCGGGCGAGGGCCCGGGTGGACGGGGCATCCCAGGCCGACAGGAAGGCCGAGGTGTAGCGGGCCATGTCGAGGGCCGCCTCGGGCGTTGTGGAGCGGAAGCGCATGTAGGCGGCCGCGAGGCGGATCTGCCAGACGGCCGGTAACGGCGGCTCGTTCGACCCGTTGGCCGCCTCGAAGGCCGCGGCCCTCTGCCACAGGGTGTCGGCGAGGCGGCCGCAGACTTCGGGATCTGCGATGACGGCGCTGAAATCCCGCATCTGGGCGAGCATGTAGGGCTGCTGGAGGTAGCGGGGATCGGCGACGAGCTGTGGCGCGAGGGCGGCGACCACAGTGCCATAGCCGAGCCGGGCGGCCGGGGCGGTGATCCGGCTGACGATGTCGGAGGGCATGTCCGTCACCAGCTCGGCTGCGCGTTCGAAGAGCCAGCGGGGCGGCTCGCGACGCCGGCGCTGATAGCTCTGGATCAGGCCCGCGGCCTTGTGCTTGCCGCGCCGCGCCGCGTGAAGCCGCTGCTGGAAGGCCGGCAGGTCGAGGGTGCCGGCGATCACGTCGCGCACGAAGGTGGTGCTGAGACCCATCCGGGCGAGGGCCATGAGCGCGCTGTGGCCGCTGAGCGGCGAGCGGACGTGCTTGATTGGCCGGATCGTCGCGAGATAGTCCACATGGATCTGGTCGGGCTGGTCCAGCGGGTCATAGAGGACATAGATGTCCGCCCGCCGGGAGACGCGCTCGGCGATGTTGTGGCGGCAGCCATATTCCTCGGCGATGCGCGCCCAGTCGGTGTTCCAGCGCGGCTCCCCGCACGGGCAGTCCGGTCCGATGAAGGTCTGCGGGGAGATGGCCAGCACGGCGTCGGCATCAATGGCGCCGGAGACGAGCAGGGCGGCAAAGCCGCCATGACTGCCGCCATAGGCCACCACCCGGGGAAAGCGCGCGACCGCAGCGCGGATCGCCCGCTCGGCATCGGCCAGATCCGGATATTGCATCCAGTCATTGCCGGTGCCGGTGACGGACATCCAGTTCAGGCCATATTTGGCCGCGAAGTAGATGCCGAACGGGAGCCGGGTCCATCCGCGCGGCGTGAACACCACCGTGATCGGCGCGGCGGGATCGAAGATCATGGCGCGGACGTGGATGTTGGCCGACTCGTAGATCTCTTCGATCTTCGGCATCGGCAAGTCAAGGGCCGCGACATCCTCTCCGCCCAGGAGAGCGCCCTCGTCATCATCCGCTTCCGAACTCATGCCCTGCCTTTCCGGGTCGCATCCGCCACGTTGGCGGCGGGTGCTCCTCCTGATGCCGCCCCCGACCACGGGGGCGGGAATATGCCGACGCGCCCGGGCCCCGCGCCCGGATGCCTGTCCCGTGCCGCGGCGCCCCGCCTCCCGGAGACGATCACACGTTCAGCAGCAGATATTCCCGCTCCCAGGGCGAGATCACCCGCATGAAGGTCTCGTGCTCGGCCTGCTTGATCGCGCGATAGGTGGCGATGAAGTTGGAGCCGAACACTTCCGCCAGCTCGTCGCAGCTCCAGAACAGCTCGACCGCTTCCAGAAGGCCGCGCGGCAGTTCGTGGGGCAGCTCGGATGCCGAGCCGTCGATGGGATCGTCGGGCGAAAGCCCCTGGGAGATGCCGAGATAGCCGGCGGCGAGCGAGGCGGCCAGCACCAGATAGGGGTTGGCGTCCGACGACGGCACGCGGTTTTCCACCCGTCGGGCGGCCGGACCGGAATTCGGGACGCGCAGGCCCACGGTGCGGTTGTCATAGCCCCAGTGGACATTGATCGGCGCGGTGGTGTAGCGCGCCAGCCGGCGGTAGGAGTTCACATAGG
>JBBSSF010000223.1:0-6209 GCA_038242345.1 Hyphomicrobiales bacterium | reverse complement strand
GCCCGCCCGGGACAGCCGACCTCATACCAGCCGCACGAAGTGCTGACCGCACCTTGGCGCCTGAAGGGCAGCAGATTTCTCATATGCTACAAGGACATGAGAAATCTGCATCGGAATGCCAAAGAGTCCTCTTCGAGGATCTTTGGTATCACACCACCGCGATGACGGCGATCTCGACGGTGTATTCCGGGGCGGCGAGCTTGGCCTCGACGCAGGCGCGCGCGGGCGTGCACCCCGGCAGCACCCAGGCGTCCCAGATCGAGTTCATCTCGGCGAAGGTGCCCATGTCGGTCAGCCAGATGGTGGCCGAGACGAGCTTGCTCTTGTCGGTGCCGGCTTCCGCCAGCAGCTCGTCGGTGCGGGCGAGGATGTCCCTGGTCTGCTCGACAACCGAGGCGCCGGGCGCGCGCAGCGCCACCTGACCGGCGAGGAAGACGAGATTGCCGGCCACCACGGCCTGGGACATGCGCGGGCCGGGGGCGAGGCGGGTGATGTCGGTCATGTCGGATCCTTGAAAGCTGACAGGAGGAGGAAGCCGGAGCTTCAGGCATTGCCCGGGTGCGCCGGCGGAATGATTCCGTCAAGCGGAATGGGGGCAGGGCGGCCGGCAATCAGATCCGCCAGGATCCGCGCCGAGCCATGGGACATGGTCCAGCCGATATGGCCATGGCCGGTGTTGAGCCACAGGTTCGAGATCCCCCGGCGTCCGAGCACCGGCAGATTGTCCGGCGTCATCGGCCGCAGGCCCGCCCACATGTGGGCATGGTCGTAGTCGAGTCCATGGGGAAAGAGCGCGCGGGTGACCTCCCTCATGAAGGTGAAGTCCGAGGGCTTGAAGCTGCGGTCATAGCCGGCGAACTCGGCGGTGGCCGTCACCCGCACCACCGGCCCCATGGGCGTGATGGCGACCAGATTGTGCTCGTCCACCAGCGGCAGCTTCGGCGCGCGCTCCGGATCGGTCACGGGGATGGTCAGCGAATAGCCCTTGATCGGATAGATCGGCAGCGACAGGCCGATCGGGCGGGCGAGCAGCGGGCTCTCGCAGCCAAGGCTCAGCACATAGAGATCGGCGGTCAGGCGGCCGCGGTTGGTCATCACGCCGGTGATGCGGTCGCCCTCGCGCTCCAGCTTCAGGATCGTCGTGCCGGTCGCGATCTCGCCGCCCCGGGCACGCACGATCTCGGCCAGCGCCTTGGTGAAGCGGGAGGAATTGCCGGTCTCGTCGGTCGGGCAGAGGATCCCGCCGGCAATCGCGCCGCGCGATCCGGCCAGCGCCGGTTCGCTGGCGATGATGGTGTCGGTGTCGACGACGCGGATCTGCTGCCCGTCGGATTCCAGCAACTTCATGTGGTCGACGCCGGCGGCCAGCGCCGCCTTGGACCGGTGCAGATAGAGGATGCCGGCCCGGGTGCGGTCATAGTCGATGCCCTCGGCCGCCACGACCTCATCCAGCACCGACTGGGAATGCACGGCCAGCCGGTGCTTCAGCAGCGTGTTGCGCTTGGCCTTTGCGGCCGTGCACTGCATCAGGAACTGCCACGACCAGGTGTAGAGGCGCGGGTCGGTGGAGAGCCGGAAGCGCAGTGCCTGATCCTTCAGGACGAGGGACTTCACCAGCGTCTTCGGCGCCGCCGGCGAGGACCACACGAAGGAATGGCCCGGCGCGATCATGCCGGCATTGCCCCAGCTGGCGCTTTCCGCAACCGAAGGCTGCTGTTCCAGCACCGTGACCGCATGGCCATCGCGCTGGAGCTGATAGGCGGTGGTGACGCCGACGACCCCGCCTCCGAGAACCAGAACCCGCATCCCGACCGCCTCATATTGTCGTTTCGATTGTCGACAGTTATCGAGCGACGCACCGGGCTGTCAACCGGACGCGCGGCCGGGAAGGGAGTTTGCTCTCCGAAAAGGCGATTTATCCCTTATTTTGCAGCGAATATGCGCAGTGTGCTGATAATGTGGGCATGCCTTCGCAATCGCCACAAAGCGGTTGACGCCTTCCGATTCTGTCGTTTCTATTGTCGACAATTCAAACGGAGGTGAGGGGTTCCCCATGAAGAAGCTGCTTCTGGCCGGCCTCGTGCTGGCGGGTCTGTCTGTGTCTGCGCACGCGGAGGGTGTGGTGATCGGCACCATCCTGCCGCTGTCCGGGGCGAGTGCGACGGTGGGCGAGGACCAGCGCCGCGGCATCGAGCTGGCGCTCGACCAGATCAATGCGTCCGGGGGCGTGCTCGGCAAGCCGCTGACGATCGTCACCGAGGACTCCGCCGGGCGCACGGCGACCGCCCTCGATGCCGCCAAGAAGCTGGTCACTGTCGACAAGGTGCCGGTGGTTCTGGGCGAGTTCTCCTCCGGCGTGACCATCCCGGTGGCCGAATATCTGGTGCAGCAGGGCCGCAGCCACATCAATATCGGCAGCTCCGGCCTGAAGATCCGCACCATCGGTGCCGGCCAGTTCAGCGTTCTGGGTCTGGATGACGTCGCCAGCGACTTTGCCGCGCAGGATGTCTATGCCAGCGGGGCGCGCAAGGTGGCGATCATCGTGCCGAACAATGGCTATGGCCAGGGCATGGCGTCGGCCTTCGAGAAGAAGTTCACCGCCCTTGGCGGCACCGTCACCTCGGCGCTGCTCTATACCGAAGGCCAGACCAGCTATCGCCGCGAACTCCAGCAGCTCGAAGCCGGCAGCCCCGACGCCTACATCTACAGCGCCTATGGCAAGGAGTCGGCCACCATCAACCGCGAGGGCTTCGAACTCGGCCTGAACGACAAGCCCTGGTATGGCCTCTACCTCACCATGTGCATCTCCGACAGCGAGCCGCACTATGTCGAGGGTCAGATCGGCATGGATCTGAACTATATCGGCCCGAACGGCAAGGGCTATCAGGACGCCTACAAGAAGAAATTCGGAACCGACTTCACATCGACGTTCAACGGCTTCGCCTATGATGGCGTGATGCTGGTAGCGGCGGCCATCAACAAGGCCCAGTCGACGGATCCGGCGAAGATCAACGCGGCGATCGTGGAGCTCGGCAAGGACTATGACGGCGTCACCGGCCCGATCGTGCTCGATGCCGACGGCCAGCGCAGCGCCCAGCCCTATCTCCACCTGAAGGTCGTCGACGGCAAGGCCGTGGTCGCGCCGTGACGGGGGCGTCCGGGCGGTGGCCTCTTCCCCGGGAGGCGACCGTCCGGACGGCACCGCGCCCTCAGGATCCGCGGCGGAAGGGGCCGAGATGTTGCAATTCCTGATCGATGTTCTGATGCGCGCCTGTGATCTGGCCCTGGTCGCCATTGCACTGAGCGCAGTCTATTCGCTGATGAAGTTCCCCAATGTCGCGCTGGTGCAGTATGCGACCGCCGGCGCGCTGCTGGCGATCCTGTTCCAGCGCAGCGGCGTCCCGGTCTGGCTGGCCATCGGCTGCGGGGTCGGGCTCACGGGACTGATCGGCGTCCTGCTCAACGAGTTCATCTTCAGCCGCATGCTGAAATCCGGCTCGGCGACCGCCATGATCGGGTCGCTCGCCGTCAGCATGATTATTTCGGCGGTCTTCCTGCTGGCTGTCGGCCCGACGGCGACCCGGTTCGCCCTGCCGATCTCCCGGCCGATGCGCATCCTCGGCGCCCGCATCACCGAGTGGCAGCTGTGGAGCTTCGGCGTGGTCGCCGGCGCGCTCCTGCTGTTCGCGCTGCTCTATTTCCGCACCGATCTCGGCCGGCAGATGCGCGCCACCGCCACCAACGAGGTGCTGGCGGATGCCACCGGCATCAACACCCGGCGCATGAAGGCCCTCATCGTGCTCATCAGCGGCCTTCTGGCCGCCCTTGGCGGTGTCGCCATCGCGCTGAAGGGCGAGATCAGCATCCAGACCGGTCTCGACCTGCTCCTGCCGGTCTTTGCCGCCGCCATCCTTGGCGGGCTCGGCAATCCCTTCGGCGCGGTGGCCGGTGCGCTGGTGATCGCGGTGGCCGAGACCATCGTCACCAACACCAATTTCGGTCCGCTGCTCGGCCGCGCCGTCGCTTTCCTGCCGGCGGCCTATGCAACGGCTGGCTCCTTCCTCCTGCTGGTGGCGACGCTGCTCTGGCGTCCGCGCGGGATCTTCGTCAGCGAGGTGAAGCGTGTCTGATTTCCTGATCCACGTCACCATCATGGCGGGGATCTTCTCTCTCCTCGCGCTCAGCCTCAACCTTCAGGTCGGCTTCGGCGGCCTCATGAATTTCGGCCAGATCGCCCTCTTCGGCTGCGGCACCTATGGCGCGGCGCTCGCCTTCGAGCAGGATCTCGGCATGCTCACCGGCCTGTTCTTCGGCCTCGTCGCCGCCGCTGTCGTCGGCTGGGTGTTTGCCAGCATCGGCCGCAATCTCCAGGCCGACTACTGGGGCATCGTCACCCTGGCGCTGGCCGAAGTGCTGCGCCTGATCGCGACCAACGAGGACAGGATCACCGGCGGCGCCCAGGGCATCAGCGGCATCCGTCCCTTCTTTCCGGGGCTGGAGAGCCGCCCGCAGCAGCTCGCCATCCTCGCGCTGGTGCTCGGCTGCGTGCTGGTCGCCTGGCTGCTGTGCGAACGCCTGACCGGCGGGCGCTATGGCCTCGGCCTCAAGATCATGCGCGAGGAGCCGCAGCTTTCCGCCTCCCTCGGCTATGACATCCTCGCGCTGAAGCGCCAGTGCATGGTGCTGGGCGGCCTGATCGCCGCTGTCTCCGGCTTCCTGTTCGCCCATTATGTCAGCTTCGTCGGGCCGGACCAGCTTGGCACGTCGGAGACCTTTCTCATCTGGGCGATGATCGTGATCGGCGGGCTCGGCAACAATGCCGGGGCAATCCTCGGGGCCTTCCTGTTGCAGTTCACCTTCGCCTTCGTGCCCTTCGTCAAGGATCTGACCGGGCTGCCGACGGAGTTCGTCGCCGCCACCCGGCTCGTCCTCATCGGCGGCGGGCTGGTCGCCTTCATCCTCTGGCGTCAGGCCGGCCTGATCCCGGAAAAGACGGGGCGCGCCCGCCATGTCTGAGCCGCTTCTCGCCCTCACCGACATCCACAAGGCCTTTGGCGCCAATCAGGTGCTGAAAGGCGTGGGCTTTTCCATCGCGCCCGGCGAGATCGTCGGCCTGCTCGGTCCCAATGGCTGCGGAAAGTCGACCCTGCTCAACGTGATCTCCGGCTTCGCCCCGGCCGATCAGGGCGCCATCCGCTTTGCCGGCACCGACATCGGCCGGCTGGCCGTCGACCGCATCGCGCGCGCCGGGCTGGTGCGCACCTTCCAGCTTCCGTCCATGCCCCGGCGCATGACGGTGGCCGAGGTGCTGACCGGCGCCCGGGCGCGGGGCACCGGCTTTGCCGGCCTGTTCGCCCGTCCGCCCGCCGAGGATGCGGCGGAGGTCGACCGGCTCCTCGCCGAACTCGCGCTCACGCATGTGCGCGACCTGCCGGCGGCAGCGCTTTCGGGGGGACAGAAGAAGCTCCTCTCCATCGCCCTGGTGCTGCGGGCGCGGCCGAAGCTCATCTGCCTCGACGAGCCGACGGCCGGGGTGCATCCGAACCTGCGCGCCCACATGGTCGGCCTGCTCCGCCGCATCAGCGCCGACGGGGTGACGCTGCTGATCGTCGAGCACGACATGCATTTCATCCGCGAGCTCTGCGGCCGCTGCGTCGTGCTCGACCGCGGATCGGTGATCGCCGATTGCGCGCCGGCGGAGCTCACCGCCAACGAGCGCGTGGTGGAAGCCTATCTCGGCAATGCGCGCGACAAGGGGGCCCGGGCATGATTTCGGTCGAAGGCGTCCGCGCCGGCTATGGCGACGGACCGGACATCCTGAACGGCATCTCGCTGAAGGCGGATCCGGCGCGCATCGTCACCATTCTCGGTCCCAATGGCTGCGGCAAGTCCACATTGCTGAAGTGCATTGCCGGTTTCGTGCGGCCGCGGGCCGGCATCGTGCGCATGTCCGGCGAGGTGGTCACCAACCTTGCGGCCTATGAGAAGGTGCGCAATCACCGCGTCGGCTTCGTGCCCCAGACCGACAATGTGTTCGCCACCATGACGGTGGCCGAGAACATCCTGCTCGGCGCCCGCCGGCTGGAAAAGGCCGAGCGCACCGCGCGGTTCGATGCGCTGATGACGCAATATCCGACGCTTGCCTCCAGGAAGAACCGGCGCGCCTCGGCGCTCTCCGGCGGCGAGCGGCAGATCCTGTCGCTGGCCCG
>JBBSSF010000222.1:0-6226 GCA_038242345.1 Hyphomicrobiales bacterium | reverse complement strand
GCCCAGATCCAGACCCTCGTGGGCCGGGCCGGCCTCGTGGGCCATGGTGCCGATCTCGATGCGCGAGGCTTCGGCGAAGGCGTAGATGTCCTCCACCACCGGATCGAACTCGTTGGCGGCCTCGATGCCATAGGCCTGCCGGCCGGATTCCGCCCGGCCCGAAAGGCCCTTCGGGGTTTCCAGCGGCAGGTCGGGATCATTGGAGCGGGCGACCAGATAGACCTCGATTTCCGGCGCCACCACCGGCTTCAGGCCGGCGCGGGCATAGTGTTCCAGCACCCGCTTCAGCACCGTGCGCGGGGCGAAATCCACCGGCTGGTTGTCGGTGAAGCGGGCGTCGCAGATCACCTGGGCCGTCGGTTCCTGATACCAGGGCACGATGCGGATGGTGGCGAAATCGGGCACCGCGCGGATGTCCCGGTCGGTCTCGGCGCCCACCCGGGTCTCGTTCACCGTGTCACCGGTGACCGACTGGAACAGCACCGATTCCGGCAGCCGCAACCCCTGGGTGTCGAGGGCGCGGATGAAATCCTCCCGCGGCACGATCTTGCCGCGCATGATCCCGTTCATGTCCGGGACGATGCACTCGATCTCGTCGATCTTGCGGGCCCGCAGCCATCCGACGCACGCCTCCACGGTGGTGGGGGGAGCATCGG
Organism: Hyphomicrobiales bacterium; assembly: GCA_038242345.1. Lineage (GTDB taxonomy): Bacteria > Pseudomonadota > Alphaproteobacteria > Rhizobiales > Segnochrobactraceae > JBBSSF01. Next base: position 5,570 of record JBBSSF010000222.1, on the reverse strand, counting down.
TCTCGGGAATGTCGGATGGCATCGGGCAGCGCTCGCGTCAGGATGTCCGGAACGGACGACGCCCTGATTGTGCGTCAGGACGCGATCGCCCGTCCAGACGGTACCTCGTCGATCCAGCGCGGGCCATTGGCCGCGTCGGCGACGTCGCTGCCGGGCTGTTCGGGCGCCTGCACCACGCGGTTCCGGCCGGAGGATTTCGCCGCATAGAGGGCGGCGTCGGCATCGGCGAACAGATGGTTGGCCGTGCCGGGCCGCGGCCGGGCGGTGGCCACGCCAATGGAGAGCGTCAGGTTTCCCGCGCCACCCGGGCGCAGCGGCAGGGCGGCCTCCTCCATGCGCTCGCGGATGCGCTCGGCGAGGATCCGGGCGCCGGCGGCGCCGGTGCCGGGCAGGAGCACGATGAATTCCTCGCCGCCGATGCGGGCGGCGAAATCGCCGGGCCGGTGGATCTCGCCGGCAATCACCCGGCCGATCCGCCGGAGCACCGCGTCGCCGGTCTCGTGGCCGAAATGGTCATTCACCAGCTTGAACCGGTCGGCGTCGATGGCAAGCAGCGAGAGGGCCTGTCCCTCCCGGGCGGCGCGGGCCCATTCGATGGCCAGCACCTGGTCATAGCGCCGCCGGTTGGGCAGGCCGGTGAGGGCATCGGTGGCGGCCAGCGTCTCCAGCTCCTCGCCGCGGGCCCGCAGCGCCCGGGCCTCGTCAAGACGCTCGGTGATGTCGCGCATCGAGCCGATGACCAGCGGGCTGTCGCTGGTGCGCCGGCCGGGGCCGAGCCGCGCGATGATCTCCATGTCCCGATAGCCGCCATCCGCCCGCTGGAAGCGCGCCACGACGCTGATGCTGGGTGCCCCGCGCGACAGATCCTGAAGGGCTGCCCGGGTAATGGACGCATCCTCTGGATGCAGGAAGCGCTCCCATTGCCGCCCCGACAGGTCCGTGTCGGTCCGGCCGAAATATTCCCCCATCGACGGCGAGACGAACAGCACCGCGCCGCGCACATCGCACACGAAGATCATGTCGCCGGTGTGCATGGCGATCAGTTCGTAGATCTCGCGATTGATCTCGACGGCGACGTTCAGCTTGTCGCGCTCGGCAAGGAGGGCAGCAACGGTGATGAAGATCCAGAACAGGAAGAGAATATAGAGGTGGGCGATGGCAATGGCTTCCATCACCGTGCGGTTGGCGCGCAGCAGCACCGGGCCCTGCCCGTCGAGGGTCGCCGCCAGCAGGCTGATGCACAGGATCCACAGGCCGATCCACACGCCGGGAAAGCCGTCGCGGAACAGGACCACGGTGAGGATCGGCACCGTCAGCAGCAGCCAGACCGGCGTCGCCGTCAGGAAGGAGATCGCCAGACAGACCAGCGCCTGGAGCAGCAGCAGGCTGACGACCTCTGCCATGCGGCCGCTCTGCATGAGGCTGCGCACGTAGGCCGGCGTGACGCGCAGGAGGGTCGGAACGGTGAGTGCGGTGCCGACCGCGTCCGACAGGAACCAGTAGGGCGCCTCGCTGAGCGGGATGGTCTGGAACAGCACGGCCGCGCCGAGGGTGCAGCCGACGGGGACCAGAAGCAGCGCCACCAGACAGAAGCGCCCCCAGGCGTGCACGCTGTCGCTGCGGCCCTCCACCCAGTCGGTGTCGCGGGCGAGCAGATGGGCGGCCACCACCACGATCAGCACGTTGACCGCAAGCGAGACCAGCACTTCGGTGTGGCCGCTATAAAACAGCCACGGCACCGGCAGGCTGAGGAGGATGCAGGCGAGCGCGATGGCATTCCACAGCCGGACCGGGCTGCGCAGGAGAACGGCCAGCAGGGCCCCGTTGGCGAGCCAGAGCACCGGGCCGCTTCCCTGGAAGTTCAGCGCCAGCGAACACAGGACGGCGACCGCGAAACCGAGCGCGCCCAGGCTGATCCGCAGCAGGTCCCGTCCCCAGTCCATGGCACCTCCCCCGGCACGCGCGATTTTCCGTCTCGCCGGTCCGGAGTCCGGGCACATCGCGACGGAGGCCATGAATCGCCCCGACGCATGCACGGCAGGCAAGAAGATGCGTCTCCAGATTGCCGCACGGCGCGTGCGAGGACGTCATTATACACGTGTCCTCTCCGCCGGGCATGGGCAGGACTATCGGTATACATGCTGATGATTTTTCGGGAGGGTCGTCGGCGGCAAGATTGCCGGATAACGGAAAAGGCCTTTCCGGTCAGGGGGAAAGGCTGGCGCGGGGATCTGTCTGCGCCCGCTGGCGGGGCAATCGGCCGCGCCCCGGCGCAGGCGGCCGGGGTTCAGCGGCCGCGCTGGGCGGCCATCTTTTCCCGCCGGCGCTGGACCGAGGACGGAATTCGCATGGACTCACGATATTTGGCGACGGTGCGCCGGGCGATGTCGATGCCGGCATCCTTCAGGGTCTGCACGATGGCATCGTCGGAAAGCACGGCATCGGCCGGTTCGGCATCGATGAGGGCGCGGATGCGGTGGCGCACGGCCTCTGCCGAGTGGGCATCGCCGCCATCGGAGGCAGCAATCGACGAGGTGAAGAAATATTTCAGCTCGAAGATGCCGCGGGTGGTCGCCATATATTTGTTGGCGGTCACCCGGCTGACGGTGGATTCATGCATTCCGATGGCTTCGGCCACGGTCCTGAGGTTCAGCGGCCGCAGATGGGCGACACCATGGGCGAGAAAGGCGTCCTGCTGGCGCACGATCTCGCTCGCCACCTTGAGGATGGTCTTGGCGCGCTGGTCGAGACTCTTCACCAGCCAGTTGGCGGTCTGGAGGCATTCGGACAGATAGGCCCGCTCCTCGCCCGGCTTGGTGGTGCGCACCACCCGGGAATAATAGCTCTGGTTGACGAGCACCCGCGGCAGGGTGTCGGAGTTCAGCTCCACCAGCCAGCCGCCGCCGGACGAGCCCTGCACCACCACATCGGGCACGATCGCCTGGACGGAGGATTCCCCGAAGGCGAGGCCCGGCTTGGGGTCGAGGCTGCGCAGCTCGCGCACCATGTCGGCGATGTCCTCGTCATCGACACCGCAGCTGCGCCGGAGGGCCGCGAAATCCCGGCGGGCGACCAGGGGCAGGTTGTCGACGAGGGCCTTCATGGCCGGGTCGAGCCGGTTGCGCTCCTTGAGCTGGAGCGCCAGACATTCGCCGAGGTCGCGGGCGAACACCCCGGGCGGGTCGAAGCCCTGGAGGATTTCCAGGGTCTCCTCGATGATGGCGAGCGGGATGCCCAGCCGCTCGGCGACGGACTCCAGATCGGTGCGCAGATAGCCGGCCTCGTCCACGGCGTCGATGAGATCGCGGGCGACCAGACGCCGGACCGGATCGGCAAAGGCCAGCGCCACCTGTTCTTCGAGATGCTCGCGCAGGGAAATCCCCTGGGCGGCAAAGCCGTCGAGGCCGAGATCCTCGCCGCCGCCGCGGCCGACCGTGGACCAGGAATCGCCGACGAGACGGGAGGGGTCCAGAGCCTCGCTGCCGGAATCGTCAGCATAGAGATCGCCGGGATCGGTGTCGATTTCCGCCGCCACGCTGGCCGGGCTCGCCGAAAGGGCGGCCTCCAGCGGGGCCGGGCCGATCACGTCGCCCTCGTCCCCGCCGCCGCCGGACAGCGACATCTCGGAGCCGGGCAGGGTGCCGTCGAACTCGCCATCGGCCAGACCCGAGGGGCCGGACAGCGGTTCGGGCGAGCGTGCATCGAAGGCCTCCGCCGGCGTCTCGGGGCGGGACGGATCGGTTTCCTCGCGTTCCAGAAGCGGATTGCGTTCGAGTTCCGCGTCGACATAGGCGACGAGATCGAGATTGGAGAGCTGCAGCAGCTTGATCGCCTGCATCAGCTGCGGCGTCATCACGAGCGACTGGCTCTGGCGGAACTCGAGCTTCTGAGAAAGGGCCATCTGTCGCGAGCACCATTCCGATGACGGGAGAGCCGTGCGGCTGGTCCGATTCTTGCCTGTCCTTTCTCGGATAACCGGGAACGGGGTCCCGTTAAAGCGTAAACTGCTCCCCGAGGTAAAGACGCCGCACATTCGGGTCGGTGACGATGGCTTCGGGCGTGCCCTCGGTCAGCACTTCGCCACTCGCGATGATATAGGCGCGGTCGATCAGGCCGAGTGTTTCGCGCACGTTGTGGTCGGTAATCAGCACGCCGATGCCGCGTTCCGTCAGATGGCGCACCAGCACCTGGATGTCGCCGACGGCAATCGGGTCAATGCCGGCAAAGGGTTCGTCGAGCAGCATGAAGGATGGCCGGCTGGCCAGCGCCCGGGCGATCTCCGCCCGCCGCCGCTCGCCGCCCGACAGTGCCACGGCCGGTGAATCGCGCAGATGGGCGATGCGGAACTCCGACAGCAGATTTTCCAGCTCCTCCCTGCGGCGGGCCTTGTCGGGCTCTACCACCTCCAGGATCGAGCGGATGTTCTCCTCCACCGTCATGCCGCGGAAGATCGAGGCTTCCTGGGGCAGGTAGCCGATGCCGAGGCGGGCGCGCCGGTACATGGGCAGCGTGGTGACATCATAGCCGTCGAGCAGGATGCGGCCGGCATCCGGGCGGATGAGGCCGGTAATCATGTAGAAGACGGTCGTCTTGCCGGCGCCGTTGGGCCCGAGCAGGCCGACGGACTCGCCGCGCCGCACCGTCAGCGACACCGAGCGCACCACCTTGCGGCGCTGATAGGCCTTGGCCACCGTCTCCACGCTGAGGGAGCGGCTGGCGCCGGCATCGAGCCCCTCGGGATCATGGGGGTGGAGCAGATGATGGGCCGCGCGCCGGACGCTGCCGCCGAGGCCTTCCTTGCCGGACTCGCTGTGGGGCACGGGGAGTTCGCTCTCTTCGGGGGGGATCCGCCGGCCGGGCCGGCAAAGGGGGGACCGGACGGGAACGGGCCGGTCCGGCGATCAGGCCAAAGGTCCCTCAAAGGGATCCCTTGATGGTCCGGTGCGGATTTCCCATGCGGTCGGGGCCTATGGGAAATCCGCTGCTCGTCAGGCGCACGGGGCGGTCGGCACTTCGTGCGCCTGGTCTCACGGGGTCTGGGGCCCGGCGGCTCCGGGCTGGGCATTGGGCACCAGCAGCATCTGGACGCGCTGGCTGCTCGATTCCATCCGCGCCTGTCCCGTCGCCAGATCGACGACCAGACGTCCGCCGCGCAGCACATTCTTGCCCTGGGTCAGGGTCACGTTGCCGTTGACCACCAGCTTGCGGCCCTGGACGTCGAAATCGGCGCTCTCGCCGGTCGCGGTCTGGTCCCTGGAGGTGACGAGCACCCGGCCGGTCGCCTCCAGCCGGGAGATGTTCTGCTGCGGGGCGCCATCACTGGCCGCGCCGCCGAGGCTGCTGCCCTCGCCGATATAGTGCACCACCAGCCGCTGGGTCCGCAGCGTCGCATCCTCCTGGCGGACGCTGACATTGCCGGAGAACACGGCCGTCTTGTCCTTCTCGCGCACCTCCAGCTGGTCCGCCTCGATCTGGATCGGGGCGTTCCGGTTCTGGCCGAGGCCGGCAAAGGCGCTGCTCTCGGTGGTGGTCGCGGCCGGCTGGGCGACGGCGGCCCCGGCCGGTGCCAG
>JBBSSF010000221.1:0-6280 GCA_038242345.1 Hyphomicrobiales bacterium | reverse complement strand
ATGGCATGAGAAATCCGCATCGGAATACCAAAGAGTCCTCTTCGAGGATCTTTGGTATTCCGCATTTTCTTCCCGCGAACCGGTAGCCACGTCGCTTGAAAATGCTCAAGACCGGACGCACGAAAAACCGCGCCAGACGGGGCCTGTCAGGCCGCCGATCGCGCGGTTAAGGACTAGATATTCAATCAGGATGGGGAATGATGGTCGGAGCGAGAGGATTTGAACCTCCGACCCCCTGCACCCCATGCAGGTGCGCTACCAGACTGCGCTACGCTCCGAACGAGGGGTTACCTATCCGCTCCGGCGGCGAAGAGCAAGCGGAAAGCGGGCGGGCCATCGCGATTGCCCGCCGGTCCGGTGCCCGAGGCCGCGGATTCCGCGGCCTCCCGGCGCCTGTCTCCGGAGCCCCGCGGCCGTCATCGGCGGACCTCCGGAGGAATCGGGGCGGCAGAATCAGCCGCCGGCGGGCTTTTCCGTCGGCATCGCCGGGACTGCGGCGGGCTCCGGCTGCACTGCCGGTTCCGGCCCGGCCGGCACGGGCGCCGGCGGACGGACCGGCACGAAGCGATAGGCCCAGCTTTCCGAAACCGGCTGGCCGGCGGCATCGGTGAGCCGGGCGACCAGTTCGACCACCGGCGCATCGCCGGGGGCGAGGCGGAAGCTCATGCGCTGGCCGCCGGCTTCCCGATTGGAATGGACGACCACATCGCGGATCTCGCCGGCCGAGGCGGTGACGGCGCCGGACAGCGGCCCGGCGGCCAGGGCCCGGTCGAGGGGGTCGCCCTCGAACTCGATGACGAACAGCCGGTCGGACGTGCCGAGGATGCCGCCGGTCCGGGTGCTGCGCACCGTCGCCACATCGCTGATCGGCAGGCGCGACAGCCAGCTCAGCCGGTAGGTGACATCATGGGGCTGGCGGGCCGGCAGCGGCACCTCGGGGCGCCAGAAGGCGACGATGTTGTCCTCATATTCGCTGCGGGTGGGGATCTCGACCAGGCCGACGAAGCCCTTGCCCCAGGATCCGACGGGCTCCACCCAGGCGCTCGGGCGCCGCTCGTAGGCCGCTTCCAGATCGAGAAAATCGCGGTAGCCGCGCTCGCGCTGCATCAGGCCGAAGCCCATCGGGCTCTCGTCGGCAAAGGCACTCACCTGCACCTCGGCCGGATTGACCAGCGGCCGCCAGATCGCCTCGCCGCGGCCGGTGCGGATCGCCAGACCGCTGGAATCGTGCACCGCCGGCCGGTAGTCGTCCACGGTGCGCTGGTCGGCGGCGCCGAAGAAGAACATGCTGGTGAGCGGCGCGATGCCGACGCTCTTCAGCTCGGTGCGCGGATAGAGCGTCGCCTCGACATCCACCTGGGTCACGGCGTCGGGCCGGATGGTGAACCGGTAGGCCCCGGCCGTGCTCGGCCCGTCCAGCAGGGCATAGATGACGATGTCGCGGGCGCCGGGCTGGGGCTTCTCGATCCAGAAGGAGCGGAAGGCCGGGAATTCCTCGCCTTCCGGCGCGGCCGTGCCGAGGGCAAGGCCGCGGGCCGAAAGGCCGTAGACATGCTCCCGCCCGACGGCGCGGAAATAGCTCGCCCCGAGGAACACGGCGATCTCGTCATAATAGTCCGGCCGGTTGATGGGCGCGTGGATGCGGAAGCCGGCAAAGCCGAATTTCGGATCCTTCGGGGGAACCGGCAGGCCGGGTTCGAAGCTGAACAGGCCCGGATCATAGTCGATCCGGGTGGCCACCCCGTCGTCGACGATGAAGATGTCCACCGGATCCTCGAACAGGAAGCCGCGGTGGAAGAGCTGAAGCTCGAAGCCGAGATTCTCGCCGCGCCAGATCGCCCGCTCCGGCCGGAAGCGGATGCCGCGATAGGCATCATAGCCCATATGGGAGAAACCCTCCGGCAGCGGCGCCTTGGGCGGCTGGTAGGGCCGGCCCATGCTGGCCCGGGCAATCTGGCGAACCGAATCACGCCGGAATTCGTCCCGTGCCTCCTTCGCCGCCCACGCCGGCGCCCCGCCAAGGGCCAGGGCCGACAGGGAAAAGGCACCCGTCACGAAATCCCGTCGCCGCATACCCGTTCCTCCTTGATCTGGTGGGGCCCCGTGCACGCTGCCCGCGCACCTCCGCCCCGACATGGCAGCCGGACCATGCCGGCGGGACCGTTCCATGACGAAATCCCGGCCCCGGCAAGGCAATGCCCCCGGCGGACGCCACCCGCCCGCCCCCCGGCAGGCCCGCTGCACCATTTTGGGGAACGCGGCCCGGGCGGGCGGAGTTCCCCTCGCGCCCGGTCGGGCCTCCCCGCCCGGGGCCACCGGCGCCATGAAGATGCGCACCGCGTGCTCCCCCATCCCCAACCGGATCGCAAATGGCTATGATGGAGATCCTGCCATCCGCGGAGACCCCGATGCCCACGGACGAATCCTTCCGCAACCCGCCCGACGACGAGATGCGGGCGATTCTCGCCGCCACCCGCGTGATCGCGGTGGTCGGCGCCAGCCAGCGGCCCGAGCGGCCGTCCTATGACGTGATGCGGTTCCTCCTCTCGCGCGGCTACCGGGTGTATCCGGTCAATCCGGGCCTGGCCGGGCGCGAGATCCTCGGCTGCCCGGTGGTCGCCACCCTGGCCGACGTGCCGGAACCCGTCGACATGGTGGACGTGTTCCGCTCCCCCGAGCATGTCGACGCCATCGTGACGGAAGCCCTCGCCCTCGACCCGCGTCCGAAGACCCTGTGGCTCCAGATCGACGTCATCGCCCCGGATGCGGCCGCCCGCGCCGCTGCGGCCGGCCTCGACGTGGTGATGGACCGCTGCCCGAAGATCGAGCTGATGCGCCGCGTGCGCACCCCCGACGACGCCACCGGAGCCTGAGACCGGCGGGGCGCGCGGTCCGACCGTGCCCCGCCCCTGAAGAAGATCGGATATCTCGTCGGCGCCCGAGGACAAGGGAAATCCGCACCGGACTGCCAGGGGGCTGTCCGGCGATCCTTGGCATGCGCGCCACGCCCGGCTCCAGGGACAACTTCCAGAAGCAATGACGGAAAGATATTCAACCGGATTCAGCAGCTTCCACGGGAAAATCACACCCCTGGGGTTTCGCCGTTCCGGCTCCCAGCCCGCCAGACTCCGCTTGTAGGTCCACCACTTCCGCGCGATATTTGCACGTCCCGAACATGCAAGTCCGCGCGATGGAGGTCCCTCATGACGGACGGTACTCCCCAGCAGTGGCTTCTGCTGCCGGGCGGCGTCTCCGGCAGTGTCGGCCAGATCGCCCGCTCTCTGGCCGGCATCCACAAGCTGCGATCGGAAGCCGCCGCCGTCGGCACGACACCCTCGGACCTGTTCGAGGCATCGCGGCTGATCTACAGCCTCGTGGTCGGCTTTGCCGCCGGGGCAGTCGCCGCCCTCTCGACCACCAGCGTCGATGCAAGGGTCGACTCGCAGCTGATCCTCGGCTTCGCCGCCGCCGGCTATGCGGGCACCGACTTTCTGGAAGCCTTCGTCCAGAGCCGGCTGAGCCCGGCCGTGCGCGCCGCCGCCAAAGCCGAGCCGGGTGCCGCCCCGGCCCTTCCCCCCGCCGTCGGCTGAGGGAGGATCGGCCATGTCTTCCGGTGATCCTGTCCATTCCGGCACGGCGCGGGCACTGGCCCGGGTCAATGTCCGCGCGACGCCCGCACGCAGTGGCGCCATCCTCGGCCAGATCGAGGCCGGCAGCAGCTTTCCCCATGCCGGCCTCGTCACCGGCGAGGAGGTGAGCGGCAACGACCGCTGGTTTCTCACCCCGAACCGGACCTATGTGTGGAGCGGCGCCTGCGTGAACGAGCCGGCGGCCCCCCACACGGCCCCCTTCTCCGCCCCGGCGCGCGTGCCCTCGGGAGTGGTGCGGCTGCGGAGCGATGGCACGATCCGCCCGCTGCCGGAGGCGGAGATCCGCACCCGGTTCGGCGCGTTTTCCTATGAGGAAGGCCGCAAGGGCGCGATCGTCATCGACCCGGACTGGGAGGCCCGCAACATCGTCAGCCTCGACACGCCGCTTCTGAAGGAAGAGGGCTTTGCGGTGATTCGCGTGCACCGCCTGGCCGGACCCTTCTTCGCGGCGGTGTTCGATGAGATCGAGCAGGCCGGCCTGGAAGGCCGGATCCTGAGCTGTGGCGGCACCTTCGTGCCGCGTCACAAGAACTGGGATCCGACGCGCGGCCTCAGCTCCCATTCCTGGGGAATCGCCATTGATCTCAATGTCGCCTGGAATGGCTATGGCGCCGCGCCGGCAGGTGCCGGCCGCCACGGCTCGGTGAGCGATCTGGCGCCGATCTTCGCCCGCCACGGCTTTGCCTGGGGCGGCGATTTCGCCCCGCCGCAGTCCGACGGCATGCATTTCGAGCTCGCCCGGACGGACATGCTGAAGACGTGAGACCAGGCGCACGAAGCGCCGGTCGCACCGTGCGCCCGACAAACAGCAGATTTCTCTTTCTGCGCCAAGCGCATGAGAAATCTGCACCGGGACGCTGAAGGATGCGGGGGGCCTGTCCACAGGCTCCCCGCAGGTGTTTTCGGGCGACGGACAGACCGCCGTCAGCGGTTCATCGACGGACCGACGGTCGCGCCCTGCAGGATCTGGGTCACGAAGCCATAGTCCGAACCGCCCGTGCGCGTGCGCCGGGAGATATAGTCGAAGACCTTGCCATCCTTCATGCCGTAGTTGCCGATCTCGCGCACGCGCCCCTGATCGTCAAAATAGATGGCGAGAACACGCTGATCGACGAGCTTCGGCTTCATGAAGCGCGCCTGCTGCACCATGGTCTGGGAAATATAGTAGAATACTTCGCCGCCGAGGGTGCCAACCGTGGACGGGGTGCCGAGGGCGAGCAGCACCTGCTCGCGGCTGGATCCGACCGGGATCTGGGCCAGCACCTCGTCGGTCACCACATAGCCATGGGTGATGGTCTCGGACGTGCAGGCGGTCAGCCCGCCGGCGATCAGGAGTGCCGCGCCCCCCGAAATCACCAGCCGCCGGAAGGCGCCGGCTGCGGGGCGCACAGGGGAAATGCTATCGCTCTTGAGCCGCACCTTGGTTCGTCCTCCGCCTTGCGCTACTGGTCGGTCGATGCTCCCCCTATCCGGCCCGGGAGCAGCCTGACCGAGTTCTCCGAGGAAGTCTCATGATCGTTCGCCTGTTCCGCCGCAAGAGCGACGACCAAGCCTTTGCCCTTTATGGCGCGATCGTGGCACAGGCACGGCAGCCGCACTTCTATGCCCGTCTCTCCGTGCCGGACACCGTCGAGGGCCGATTCGACATGATCGTCCTTCATATGGTGCTGGTCTTCCATCGTCTTAAGGACGAAGGTGCGGCGGTTGCCGAACGGACCCAGCTGCTGTTCGACCTGTTCCTGTCGGACATGGACCGCTCCCTGCGCGAAATGGGGGTCGGCGACCTGACGGTGCCGAAGAAGATGAAGAAGCTCGCCGCCGCCTTCTATGGCCGGCTGGCCGGCTACACCGCCGCCCTCGATGCCGGCGACACCGAAGCACTGGCCGCAACCCTGTCCCGGGTGTTCCATGAGGGCACGCCGCCTGTCGCCGGCGATCCGGAACGGCTCGCCCGCTATGCCGTCGATGCCTTCGCCGCCCTCACCCGGCAGACGCCGGCCGACATCCTCGCCGGCCGGATGACCTGGCCGGACCCGGCGTCCTATGCCGGCGCCTGAGCGTCCGCCCCGCCCGATCCTCCGGCAGGAGCTGCCCCCGAAATGACCCAAGATCCGCACGGCTTTCCCTTTTCCCGCCCCTTGCGCACCGTCGACGTGACGCCGGACGGCGTCACCGTCCGCATCGAGACGACCGAGGCCGAGCGCACGGCCACCGCCCGCTTCCTGCGCCTCGCCGAGATCAGCAGCCTGTCCGCGGAACTGCTGGTGCGCCCGTGGCGCGGCAAGGGCCTCTCCGTCACCGGCCAGGTGAAGGCCGACGTGGTGCAGGCCTGCATCGTGACCCTGGAGCCGGTGCCAGAGGAGGTCGACGAGCCGGTGGACATCCGCTTCCTGCCGCCCGATGCCCTGCCCGGCCCGGCCTTCGATCTGGAGGTCGAAATCGACCCGGAAGCCGAGGACCTGCCCGATCCGCTCGCAGGCGACGGCATTGACCTCGGCGCCCTCGAAGATCGCCCAGCATTCATAACTACCCAGTCGTGACCCGTAGCGGATTCCTGCATAGAGCGGCGAACCGTGTCCATCGGTCTGTGCGTAGGCCCAAGCGGCGATCCCGCGAGTCAAGACCCGGCT
>JBBSSF010000220.1:0-6293 GCA_038242345.1 Hyphomicrobiales bacterium | reverse complement strand
TTGCGCCTCTACCGGGAAGTCTCGGGCGCCGCGGTCCAGGTGGCGCGTGTCCTGGGCAAAGCGGATCTGGATGCGGCCGTGGCCGTGCTTGCGCCGCTGGCATCTCCGGCCCTGACAGGCGTCCCCACGGCGCCGACGGCCGCGGCCGGGACCTCCACCACGCAGATCGCGACCACGGCCTTTGTCGGCGCCGCCGTCGACGTCGAAGCGGCAGCGCGGGCGGCTGTTGTGGCAGCTGCCGTGGCAGCTGAAGCCGCCTTGCGGCAGGCAGCAGACGCCGCGGAAGCGACGGAGCGCGACCGGCAGATCAATCTCGCTGTCGGACGGCCGGTCCTGGACGAGACCGTCGTGGACGGCGTGCTCGGCGCGAATGGCGTCTGGATCAGATGCACCGAGCAAGGCGGGTACTCCCGGGCCTCGGACACGAGGCCGCTGCTCGACGAGGTTCTGCGCAGCGCGACCGTCCAGCGCGACGGGATGACAGTGGTGGAGGGCATCGACACCCGGGGGCGGCCGTGGCCGGGGCCGGCGACCGGGGAACCGCCCTACCGCCAGCTGCTGGACGAGATCTGGTCGATCGTCTCCGAGACGGCCCGCGACGGATCCCCCACGGTCGGCATCCGCAACACCGGCGCCCGCCCCCCGGAGACGCGGCAGATCCTGGACGAGCACATCGCCTGGGGCGAACTGGCTGCCACCCGCGCGCCCGGACTGCATGCGCTGGTGGCAGGTGTCACCGTGCGCGGCGATCCCGTGTCGGGGTCGCCATTCCCGGTCGCCGAAGCGTGGGTGGATGCCGGCGGCGAGGTGGTGGCGCTGATCCGCGGTCGCCGCGTGCAGCTCTCATTCGATACGCCAGCCGGCACACGGAATGTGCTCCCTGTCGTGCATGCGCGATCGGTCGACTGGCTGGAAGATGACGGTGCGACCGTCATGCGCCGCGAGCGCTATCTCGTGCCGCGATCGCCCTTCACCATCGCCGGAGACGTAGAGCACGTCATCATCACCGGCAATTCGCTCGCCTATGGCAATGGCAGCGTCAAGCTGCACACCGGGACGGCCCGTGCGGGCGTTGCCGCCATGTTCAACACAGGCCCCAGACCCAATGGCATGGTGGAGCCGGATATTCCGACGCCGCCGGAAAACATCCAGGCGTTCGTCGATCTGCAGGAAGGATCGGCATCGGAAAGCCCGGCCGTGGGTGTCGGCATCGCCATGACCAACACGGCTCTCGGCGGGCGGGTCGATCGGCCCTGCTCGTGACGACCGTCGCCAAGGGCTCCACGCGGATCACCGATATCGATCGCGGCACGCAAGTATACGCAAACGCACTGGGAGTTTCCCGTCAAGCGCGGGTCTGCTCTGCTCTTGACGGGCGCGGCTACGTGCCAAAATACATGCTGCTCAACAATGGGTCATCCGATCAGACGGACACGGTCGAGCAGTTTCTCACCAAGATCCTCGCCTTCTATGACCACTATGCCGAGGATCTCGGTGCATCTGCCGCAAGCCCTCTGCACATGCTGCTGGCCCAGTATTCCGACTGGACATCCTATGACTATGTGACCTGCGACATGCCGGCGGCGCAGCTGCTGGCCGGCCTCGCGCCCGAGGTCGCGGAAGCCATGCTGACCATGACGGGCTCGACGCATGCCGGGGCGACGATCGCGGCCACCTATTCCGAGGGTGCGTCGCCGTCATTCGGCCGGCGGCGCATCTATTGCGCCGGTCCGACATACCATCTTGCCCGTGTGGACGGGCGGCACTTCTTAAATACGTCCATGAGCCTGCTTTCCCAGCATGCCGGGTATATATTCAATATCATATCGTCGACGGGGAAATGGGAGCCGCTCCATTATGTGGACTGGACCGTAGACGGCGCAAATATCGTCTACCACTACAGGCGCCCGACCGGCGATGGCGATCTTGTCCTGAACGATGTGGACGTCACAGACCCCGGAATGAAGGGCTGGACGTGGACGCAGACCGCGGGAGCTGACCGCGCAATCACCGGCGTGTCCGTCTCCGGGATGGACCTGATCCTCACCTTCGACGGCGACCTCACCGGATGCGCCGGTGAGGTCGGCTACGCCGCGCGCGGCGTCGCGGGTCAGTGGTCCGGGCCGACGACGGGTGCCCGCGGGTGCCTATGCACCCGCACTGGCAAGTACATCGACGACGGCCGGGAAATCATCAACTGGGCCGCCATCCAGAAATCGCAGATCAGCCTCTGAGGATAGATCATGACCGGACGTTATCGTGAGACGGGCGTCGTCGCAAAATATAGCGACATCACCTACGCGATCTCACACGATACCATCGACGAGCTGATGACGTCGTTCCGCGATCCGGATACGGGTCAGCTCTGCCCCGTGGTCTGCATCGACCCGCGCCGCGTGGAGACGGCAGCCACGGCGACGGAAATCGCCGCGCTCGGCGGCTACACCCTCCTCGGGCGGGCGCGCGCCGCCGAACAGATCCGCTTTGGCGGCAAGACGGCCTCTGCCGTTGTCGAGAGCGGTATTTCCGGGTTCGGCGGGGCGAAGAATTTCCGCTTCACCGCCGGAGATGCCTATATCAAGACGCTCGATTTCTTCGCATTCCCTTCGTCGTTCACGCTGTTCTTCGTGATGCAGTGGTCGACCTTCAAGACGACCGCGACGGCGGCCGGGATCATGATGATCCGATCCTATGCCTCGAACGCCCTCAAGTTCCTGATCGAAACCCAGGCCAACGGCAGTCTGGCGGCGGGGGGTACCTCGTCGGGTGCCTATGCGGGCGTGCTGCCGACTGCGCAGACCCCCGGCAACAACACCAGCTTCGTGGTCGCGGTCAGGTATTCGGCAGCCACCAAGCGCTTCAGACTGTGGGTCAACACTCCCAGCAACTATGATGACAGCTCCGACGATTACGTGTTTACGCCAGAGGAAACGGACACGATCTCTTTCGGGGACCGGCCGGAATCCAGCGTGGATGCTCTCATCGGGAGGTACGGAAAGGTCTACGTCGTCGGCGCCGCGCTCACTGATCTGGACGTGGCCAAGGGACTGGCGCGGATCAAGGAAGTCTGCGGGATCACGTCATGATCGGGATATCCATTGGTATCCGGTCAGCCAGACAACGGGTTGGTTCGCCTGGCGTGGCGGCCGCCGGGCTCGTCATCACGGGGCAGGCGCGTCCGGCAGCCATCGTCACCGTCGTCATCGGGCCGACCACCACGGAGTGATGCGCATGAGCACAACGCTTACCACCACTGCAAGCAGTTCCGGGGCGTGGTCGCGGTCCTGGCCGGCGGGCCTCACCGCCGGCGTTTCCTATCAGGCGGCCATTACCCAGACCGTGGGTGGCGTTGCATCCGCGCCGAGGATCATGACGCGGACCTTCACGGCCGACGAAATCTCGTGGATCGATGCGGCGTGGGCAGCAACGGCGGCCTACGGGTTGACCGCGGCAGCCCAGCTGGCACGGGTCGCCGCCATCCTGCCGGCCATGGGTCTCGTTGCTCCCTTCGGCGGGATGGCAGGCATCGCCGCGGTGTATGGCGTGCGGCGTCTGGTGGATGGCTACTGTGGGCCGCTGATCCGGGTAGCTAGGAGCTCCGATGGCGGCGAGCTGGATATCTGGTGGGACGAGACCGGATGGCTGGATGTGGCCGCACTCCTCGCCTTCGCGGCTGGCGGCTCGGTATATGTGGTGTGCTGGTATGACCAGTCTGGTCTCGGGCGGCATGCTGTCCAGGCAACGCCCGCGGCGCGCCCCCGCATCGTGGCGGCGGGCGTGGTGGACGTCGCCCCGTCCGGCCGCCCCTGGCTCGTCTTCAGCGGATCGCAGTCGCTGTCAACGTCCACGCTGCCGGCCTATGGTGACACCGATAGCACGCTGGTGTGTCTCTTCAGGGCGGGGACGAACCCATCTAACGGCCGGGCCCTATGCCACGGGGATAGCTCCGCCCCAAGATCCCTGGGCGTCAGTGGTGGTGGCACGGCGGTGCGCCTCTGGGCCGGCAATATTGTCCTCGGGTCGGCTGCCACTCTCGCGTCGACGATGGGCACATATGGTAACGGTACCGCCACTCTGTATGCCAATGGATCTGCGGCGACCACGGAGGTTGTCTATGCGACTGCTGCAGGACATCTGCATATAGGGTATGATCCTGCGTATAATGGATACATCAACGGCAATATTGCGGAAGCTATGATGCTAAGCCGGAAGTTGACCGCCGCTGAAGTGGCGTCCATCCGTGCTGAACACGCCACCTCATGGGGATCGGCATGACCTATAACCTGAGCAAGGATCCGATGCGCGACCGCCGGCCCGGGCGCGCCGACTATGGCACCGTGGGCGAGCACTACACCGTGGGAGCGGCCGACATCGCGCTACCGGCCTATTCCTACGTCGAGGTCTGGGTGCCGACCTCGGCGACGGAACCGGTCTATCTCTATTACGTGCCAAGCGGGCAGACGGTGGCGGTGCGGCGCCGGTTTCATCCGGGTGCCCACGACTGGCTGCCTCACCAGGTGGCAGTCATCAAGGGCACGGCCGGCGGCTCCACGGCGGGCCTGGAGCTGCTGACAACGCGCGCACCGGCCGGCGGCTGGGATACCGGCGCCGGGTGAGGGTGGCGGGGCCGAGCGCCTGATGGGGCGCCCGACGCACGGGGGTGATGTTTGGCGACTACCCCCCGTGTGACAGGGAAAGCGTTTCTGCCACCCGCCGCTGCTGCGCAGCACGGTCATGTGGCATGATTCGCGGGCCGGATGTAATGGAGGATATGCGGTGCGCCTGCCGGGCGCTGCTTTTCAGAGCCACTTCAAACGCCATTCGAGGCGTGATCGAGATCAAGTGCAGGCGCTGCGGTGCCATCAATGCGTTCAGGGCCATCGAGCCCGATCGATCCGAGCGGCATGATCGCCTGGACAACCCCGGATGATGATGACTTTCGGATCGGCGTCGCTGCTCCATGGCGACGCACTGGATGTGCTCGGCAGGATGCAGATGGAGGGACGGCGCTTCGGTGCCGTCCTGACGGATCCACCCTATAGCTCCGGCGGCAATGTGCGAGACCGGGCAATGTCGACCAACCGCAGATATCTCCAGAGTGGCCAGCGCCACGTGTATCCAGAGTTCCAGGGCGATACTCGTGACCAGCGTTCCTATCTGGCATGGTCGACGCTCTGGATGTCCGCCGCGCGAGACATAACGGAGCCGGGCGGGATCATCGCCACCTTCTCCGACTGGCGGCAGCTGCCTGTCACGACGGATGCGCTCCAGTGTGCCGGGTGGGTCTGGCGAGGGATCGTCCCCTGGGACAAGACAGAGGCATGCCGACCGCAGCTCGGGCGCTATCGCACACAGTGCGAGTATGTCGTCTGGGGCACCAACGGGACGCGGCAGGTGGCTGGTAAAGCCGCTCCGGGAGTCTTCCGTGCCCCGATCCCGCGCGACAAGCTGCACGTCGCGGGTAAGCCGGTGGCGGTCATGACCGGGCTTCTGAGCATCATGGATGGCCCGATTCTCGACCCGTTCGCGGGATCAGCAACGGTGGGCGCGGCTTGTCTCCCTCTTGGGCTTCAATATGTCGGGATCGAGGTGGACCAGACCTATTTTGACGTCGCTTGTGGGCGCCTGGAGAGGGTATTCGAGGCGCAACGCGAGTGCCCAAAGTGAGTGGCGCGCTACAGGTAGAGCATCGATTCTGACAATTTCGGTATGTGCACTTCCTGCGACGCCCGTGGCGGCGCAGGCTGCTGCTTCCGGTTCTCCCTTACCCCAAAAGAGGGGCTGCCAGTGGGTGATAAAGGCTACCGCTTGCGGGCGGGCGGCGAACCCACCAATGCGCCCTCTGAGTGCTGACATTCGATCTTGCGCGCCGCGCCAACGGATTTTGCGCGCTACAGCCGGAGAGCATGGCGTTTCAATCCACGCCCCCGTGAGGGGGCGACGGGGGCAGTGTAGGCGGTTTTCGGGGCGGCGGGAATCGCTCCGGTTGCGCGAACCCGTCGCGGAGAGGATCCCCGGACGCCGCCCCGGAGCGGCCGGCGGGGCAGATCCTCCGTCCTGCCATGCCCTTCGGCCGTGCGCGAACCGGCCGGGGATGGCGTGGCCGCCTCCGGTTCGCGCTACACCAGCGCCCAGATCCCGGCGGCCGTGGTGCCGGTGGCCAGCACCCGGGAGACGCGGACGTCCCACTGTTCGCCGGCCGCGATCGGGAGATCCCGGGTGGTGCCGGCCTCGGTGATGACGCGCACCGTGCCGCCGGTGCCGCTCGCCGCCACCCGCAGCGCCTTGGTCAG
>JBBSSF010000219.1:0-6315 GCA_038242345.1 Hyphomicrobiales bacterium | reverse complement strand
GGCCGAGGCCCGCTCCGCCGCCCAGGATTCCTATTATGCCCGGCTGAAATACTGATCCCCCGCACCGGCCTCCCGCCGGTGCGGCCGGCCGGCCATGGACGGCGGGGGCCGTCCCGTGGGATCGTCGGGGCGTCCGCTCCAGCCGAGGTTCCCCGTGCCCCCGCTCACGACGAAGCCCGCCGATGATCCCTCGACCGCCGTCGCCGTGCGGCGCATCCTGTGCCTCGGCTTTTCGGCCGGCTATATCGACGCCGTCGGCTTTCTGGAGCTGGGCGGCATCTATATCGCGGCAATGACCGGCAACTCGGTGCAGCTCGGCATCTCGCTGGCCGAACGGGCCTGGCCCCATGTGGCCATGGTGGTGCTGACCATCGGATCCTTCTTCGTCGGCGGCCTGCTCTCCAGTTATTTCCGCCGTCGCCGGCTCAATCCCGGCCTCGAACTCACCCTGATGGCCGGGCTGGTGCTGGCGGCCCAGCTGCTGCGGATCGCCTTCGACACGCCGATCGGCGTGGAGGTGCCGCTGCTCGCCGTCGCCATGGCCATGCAGGGACAGACCGTCTCCCGCTTCGGCGGCACGGCGATCCAGACCATCGTCGTTACCAACAACCTCCTGAAAGTCGCCGATGCCCTGGTCGGTCACCTGCTCTCCCGGCGCGACCCGGCGGCGGAACGGATCGCCCCGAACGATCTGATCCTGCCCGGCTGCGCCTGGGCGAGCTATGTGGTGGGCGCGGCCTGCGGCGCCTTCGCCGCCCTCGGCACCCGCTGGCCGCTGCCGCCGGTCACCCTGATCCTGCTGCTGACGGCGGCGGACTTTCTTCTGATGGAGCGTCCGCCGGCCCGAGCCCGCCGCTGATTATCCCGGGCGCGCGAGTGCCGACCGCTCCCGCGCGCCTGAGGAACCTCCCACAGGCTCCAGAGGCATGGAAAATCCGCACCGGCCTGCCAAAGAGTCCTCTTCAAGGACCTTTGGCATCATACCCCGAGCGCGAGGATCCAGCCGGCCGCCAGCAGCACCGTCACAAATGTGACCGGAACCCCGGCGCGGGCGAATTCGCCAAAGGAGATGCGCACGCCGCAGCGCGCCGCCTGCTCCACCACGATGATGCCGGCGAGGCTGCCGAAGACGATGAGATTGCTGGAAAAGCCGGTGCCCAGCGCCAGCGCCGCCCCCAGCGCGTCGGCATTCGCCCCGCCATGGAGGAAGGGCACCAGCAGCATCACCGCCGGATTGTTGCCGACGATGTTGCTGAGGGTGCCGCCGACGGCGAACAGCACCAGCGGATTTTCCAGCTGGAAGCCCGCCGCGCGCAGGTCCGCCAGCAGCGACTGGGGCAGCCCGGTGGCGGCCATGGCGGCGTTGACCACGAACAGCCCCATGATGAGCAGCAGCAGGTTGCCATCCACATGCTTCAGCATGTCCGACGAAGCGATCCGCCGGTTGATGAGGAGCACGCCCGCCGCCGACAGCGCGATCAGGTCGCGCGGCCAGTCGCTCAGAACGAAGGCGGCGATCACCACCAGGGTGACGAGGCTCGCCTTGACGGTCTCGCTGATGTCGAGGCTCGCCGGCCCGAGATCAGCCTCGGCCGCGCCCACCCTGGGCGCCCCGGAGGCCGGCGCCGGCTCCGTGCGCGCGACAGCGGCCAGCGACCAGCGGCCGCGATAGACGATCGCCAGCACCGCCCACACCACCGGCAGCGAGAGGAGCGCCGGCAGGGCCGTCACCTTCAGGAAGCCGTTGAAGGAAAGACCGAGCCCTTCGGCCACGATCATGTTCTGCGGGCTGCCGATCAGGGTGCCGGCCGAGCCGGTGTTGGCGGCAAAGCAGAAGGCAAGCAGGAAGGGCACCGGATTGAGGCCGCGGGCGAGCGTCACCGAAACGAGGAGCGGCGTCATGGCGACCACCACCACATCATTGGTGAGAAGCGCCGACAGCAGGCCGCCGACCGCGATCAGCACCGCCAGCAGCACGGGCGGACTGACCGGCAGCGTCGCCACCCGCCGCGCCGTCCAGCCATAGAAGCCCGAGGCGACGAAGGCGGCCGAGACCACCATGAGGCCGAACAGCATGCCGAGGCTGTGATAGTCGATGGCGCCCCAGGCGTCCTTCGACGAGATCGCCCCCGTCGCCATCATGGCCAGCCCGCCGACGATGGCGGCGCCCGTGCGGTCCACCATGAAGCCCGGCAGCTTGCCGACGCCCATGGCGACATAGACCAGAAGGAAGATGAGAAGGGGCAGGTCCATGGAGGCGCGCCTGTGGTGCCGGGACCGGCCGGGCCCCCCGCCGCATCCCGAGTCGGATGCCGCAGCATCCTTTCACGAGACGATGACAGGCGGACCGGGAATCCGGCCCGCAAGGCCCCAGATCGCATCCCAAGAAAGATCGCCATTCGCCGTCCCCGCCGTCCTCGGGAGGCGGCGGATGGGGCCCGGCCGACAACGTCAGGGCGCTTGAAGTTCCGGAGCCGACATGATTTCTCCCGCCCGGAACAGGGATCGCATCATTGACCGACACTGCCTTTGCACGCCGCCGGGGCGCTCTGCTGGACGCGATCGGCGCCCGGCCGCTCCTCATGGGCGTGCTCAATGTCACCCCGGACTCCTTCTCCGACGGCGGACGCTTCGACGCTCCTGAAACGGCGGCCGCCCGGGCGGCGCTCATGCGGGCCGAAGGGGCCGACCTCATCGACATCGGCGCCGAGTCCACCCGGCCCGGCCATCAGGTGCTGTCCGAGGCCGAGGAATGGGCGCGGCTGGAGCGCACGCTGCCCGCCATCCGGGAGGCTGCCGGCCCGGTGCCGCTCTCCATCGACACCACCAAGGCCGCGCTTGCCCGCCGCGCGGTTGCGGCCGGCTGCCTCGTCATCAACGATCAGTGGGGCCTGCAGGGCGACCCGGCCATGGCGGACGCCGTGGCGGAAAGCGGGGCGCTGCTGGTCGCCATGCACAACCGGACCGGCATTTGCGAGGATCTCGACATCGTCGCCGAGCTGCGCCGCTTCTTCGACGAGACCCTGCGGCTGGCCGACCGGGCCGGCATTCCGCGCCATCACATCATCCTCGATCCCGGGGTGGGCTTCGGCAAGACGCCGCGCCAGAACCTGGCCGCCATCGCCGCGATGCCGGCCCTTGCGGACTATGGCCTGCCATGGCTGGCCGGGCTGTCGCGCAAGTCCTTCCTGCGGCAGTTCGTGGACGGCAGTCCGGAAGACCGGCTGTTCGCCACCCTCGGGGCCCATGTGGCGGCGGTCGCCTGCGGCGCCGCGATCGTGCGGGTGCATGATGTGCGCGCCCATCGCGAGGCGCTGGCGGCCTGGTCCGGCGTGATGGGAGCACGGCCATGAGCGGGCACGAGATCGCCTTCGGGCTCGGCGGCAATATCGGCGACACCGCCGCTGTGATCCGCGAGGCCCATGCGCGGCTGGCCGCCAGCCCCCTCGTCCACGACCTGACCCTGTCGCCGCTGTGGCGCACGCCGCCCTGGGGCAAGACGGATCAGGACTGGTTCGTCAATGCGGTGGCGGTCGGCCACAGCAGTGCCCCGCCCCAGGACCTGCTGGCCCTCGCCCTCGGCATCGAGGCGGCCATGGGCCGGGTCCGGAACGAGCTCTGGGGGCCGCGGCGCATCGACATCGACCTGCTCTATGTCGACGATCTGACGGTGAACACCGCCGGCCTCACCCTGCCCCATCCGCGCATGACCGAGCGCGGCTTCGTCATGGCGCCGCTTGCGGACCTGCGCCCGGACCGGATGATCGCCGGCCGCACGGCGCGGGACCGGGCCGGCGACTTCGCCGCCGAGCGGATGGAGCGCCTCGCCAGCTGACGGATATCGGGGACACGAGGCCCGGACGCCCCTGACGGGACGCGGATGTCTCATATGCCCCGGAGTCCCGAGACACCCGCACCGGCGGGACGGGGATCCCGTTCCGGGATCCCGGCGCTCACGCCTCGGCCATGGCTCCGCGCCAGCGCGCCAGCACGGCTTCGGCTGTCGTTGCCCCGCTGCCCGGCGCCGTCATCTCGGGTGCCGGGGTGGCGGAAAAGCGCGGGGCCGGCGCCGGCTGCACCACATCGGCCACCCGGCAGAAGGTGCCCCGGGCCGCCAGATGCGGATCGGCGGGCGCCTCGTCCCAGTCCAGCACCGCCGTCACGCAGGCATCCGAGCCGGCAAAGCGCGCCGCCCAGTGGTCGCGCGGGCGCGTTGCGAACACCGCGGCAAGGCGCGCCCGCAGGGCCGGCCAGCAGTCCCGGTTCTCGCGGTCGATGAAGTCGGCGGGATCGAGCCCCAGCCCGGCCAGAAGGGCTGCGAGAAAGGGTGGCTCGATGGCGCCGACGGCGACGAAGCCCCCGTCGGCACAGCGATAGAGGCCATAATAGAAGGCGCCGCCGTCCAGCATGTTGCCGGCCCGGCCCCCGGGCCACGCCCCGGCGGCCCGGAAGCCGTGGATCATGGCCGACAGCAGCGCCGCGCCATCCACCATGGCGGCGTCCACCACCTGTCCGGCTCCGGTGGTGCGGGCCGACAGCAGACCGGCCAGCATGCCGAAGGCGAGCAGCATGCCGCCGCCGCCGAAATCGCCGATCAGGTTCAGCGGCACCACCGGGGTTTCCGCCGGACCGATGGCCGACAGCACGCCGGTCAGCGCGATATAATTGAGATCATGCCCGGCCCGCGGCGCCAGCGGCCCGGCCTGCCCCCAGCCGGTCATGCGGCCATAGACAAGGCGCGGATTGCGCGCCTGGCACACCTCCGGCCCGAGGCCGAGGCGCTCCATGACCCCGGGCCGGAAGCCCTCGATCAGCCCGTCGGCCCCGGCCACCAGATCCAGCAGGAGCGCCCGCCCCTCCTCCGTCTTGAGATCGAGGACGAGGCTGGTGCGGCTGCGCGCCAGCACCTCCTCCGGCGCATCCGTTGCGCCGATGCCGGGACGGCCGCGGGGCGGCAGCACCCGCACCACCTCCGCCCCGTGATCGGCCAGCATCATCGCCGCGAACGGCCCCGGCCCGATGCCGGCGACCTCGACGATGCGGATCCCCGCAAGGGCGCCGCCCGTGGCACCTTCCCGCCCGCTCATGCCGCTCACTCCGCCGGATCGTAGAAGGACCAGCGGTCGCCGGTGAAGCGGACGAGCTGGAGGGACTTCATCGGCGTGTAATCCGTGGGGGTCGTGCCGATGGTGATCCCGGGCACCAGCATTGGCAGCGCCAGATCCTCGAGGGTGCTGGCCTTGGCGAGAATGTTGGCGCGCGAGAGATCATCGCCGGCCGCCCGCAGCACGGCCTCCGTGGTCATGGCCTGGGAATAGCCGATCACCGGAAACACGGAATTCTGGTCGGCATCCGGCAGATAGGTGGCAAGGAAAGCGCGGAAATCCTTCATGCCCGGATCATCGGCCCAGCGCACGTCGCTCGGCTCCTTCAGATAGACGGCGCTGATGAGGCCCTGGGAGGCCTCCAGCCCGGCCGGCTTCAGCACTGCATCCACCGAGGCCGCGACCGTGGTGAGGATATGCACCGGCTGCCAGGACAGGGCATGGGCCTTGCGGATCGCCTGGGCGGCGAATTTCGGCGTGGCGATGTCGATCAGCACCTCGGCACCGGCGCCCTGAAGGTTCACCACCTGCCCGTCCACCGTGGGATCCGTGACCTCGAAGGGAAGCTGGGCGACGATATTGGCGCTCTTGTCGCCAAGACCGGCCAGAACCCCCTTCAGATAGTCCTTCCCGAAGTCATCATTCTGGTAGAGGATGCCGATCTTCTTGTCGCCGTGCTCGCGGGCGACATATTCGCCATAGATGCGGCCCTCGGTGAGGGAGCTCGGCTGCCAGCCCATGCTCCACGGATAGTCGGCCGGATCATTCCACACCGAGGAAGCGGTGCCGAGGAACAGCTGCGGCACCTTGCGGCCGTTCAGATATTTGCGCACCGCCAGGTTCTGCGCCGTGCCGAGGGAGCCGGCGATGAACAGCACCTTGTCGCGCTCGACGAGCTTGCGGACACTCTCGACGGTCTTCGGCGGCGTATAGGCGTCATCATAGCTGATGACTTCCACCTTGCGCCCGTTGATGCCGCCTTCGGCATTCACCTTGTCGAAATAGGCCGAGAAGGCCTTGCCGATCACGCCATAGGCGGAGACCGGTCCGGAATAGGGAAAGGTGTTGCCGATGCGGATGGTCTCTTCGGCCCGGGCCGGAGCGGCCAGTCCGATCGTGGCGGCCAGAAGTGCGCCGCAGACGAGGCGTGCGATAGTCATGTGGTCTTCCTCCCCGCTGTCGTCTCCCGGGCGCACGGCGGCGGGGGAGC
>JBBSSF010000218.1:0-6318 GCA_038242345.1 Hyphomicrobiales bacterium | reverse complement strand
GGGGCGGCCCCCCCCCCCACCCCCCCTTTTGTTCCTCATAATAAAAAAAAAACGGGGGGGGGGGTGGGGCGCCCCCGGGGCCTCCGCGCGGGTTCGGGCGGCAGCCCGACAATAATCATGGCGCAAGACGCCCAAAGAATACTGGGAGGACGACGCGATGCGCTTTGAATTGCGCTTCGGCCCGGCGCGTGTGCGCGCCATCACCGATGTGGCTGACGATGTGCGGATGTTCGAGATCGTGCCGGCGGCGGGTGTCGAGGCCTATCGGCCGGGCAGTCATCTGGCGATTTCGGTGCTGATCGACGGTCGTCCGGACACCCGGCATTATTCGCTGGTGGGGCATGACCCGTTCGACGGTGCCTACCGGATTGCGGTGAAGAAGGCGCCGGAGAGCCGCGGCGGCTCGGATTATATGTGGCGCCTCCAGCCGGGCGCGCCGATCGAGGTGTCGGAGCCGCGCAACCTGTTCGAGCCGACCTTCGGGCGCCCGGCCTATCTGCTGGTGGCGGGCGGCATCGGTGTCACGCCGATGGTCGGCATGGCCGCGGCCTTTGCCCGGGCGGGGGCGGCTGTGCGGGTGCTCTATGGCGGCCGCTCGCGGGCGCTGATGCCCTTTGCCGACGAGATCGCGGCAGAAGTCGGCCCGGAGCGGCTGGCGCTCTACGCCGATGATGAAGGCCAGCGCATGGATCTGGCGGGCGAGATCGCGGCCCTGCCGGAGGGTGGCGAGCTCTATGTCTGCGGCCCCATCGGCCTGCTCGACGCGGCGCGGCGGGCGTGGGCGGCGGCGGGCCGGCCGGACCGGCTGCTGCGCTTCGAGACCTTCGGGTCGTCGGGCCAGTTTGCGCCGGAGGCTTTCACGGTGTCGATCCCGCGCCTGAAGCTGGACATCGTGGTGCCGGAGAACCGGTCGCTGCTGTCGGCGCTGGAAGAGGCGGGGGTGGAAGTGCTCTCCGACTGCCGGCGCGGCGAATGCGGCCTGTGCCAGCTCGACATCGTCTCCACCGACGGCGTCCTCGACCATCGCGACGTGTTCCTCAGCGACCACCAGAAGGAGGAGGGGCACAAGATCTGCGCCTGCGTCTCCCGGGTGGCCCGCGGCAACCTCGTCATCGACACCGCCGACCGGAGCCTCTGATCCGGATCTTTGCGGATCCGGGGCCCGGTCACGGTTCGGTTTGTCCAAGAGGCTGTTCGGTCTCTCCATGCCGGTGGGCCGGGATCGGGCGTAGGATCCCCGCCCATCGAGAACGGGCCCCGGCGGCATCCGGATTGATCCGGAGCCGGCAGAGGGTCTGCCGATCAAGAACGAGCGTCCCGTCCCGGCAGGCCGGGACAGGTGGCGCCGTCCCCAAGGAGGAGGAAACATCATGCGCATGCGCATCCTGAAGGCGGCCGCGTCGCTGGCGCTGGCGGCCGGGCTCATCACCCCGGCGCTGGCCGAAGAAGTGGTCAAGATCGGCCTGATCCTGCCGATGACCGGCCCTTCGGCTTCCACCGGCCGTCAGGTCTCGGCGGGCGCGAAGCTCTACATGGCCGAGCATGGCGACACCGTCGCCGGCAAGAAGATCGAGCTGATCCTGAAGGATGACACCGGCACCGCCGACGTCACCAAGCGGCTGGCCCAGGAACTGGTCGTGCGCGACAAGGTGAACGTGCTCGCCGGTTTCGGCCTCACGCCGCTGGCACTGGCCGCAGCCCCCGTCGCCACCCAGGCCAAGGTGCCGGAAGTGGTGATGGCGGCGGCCACCTCCATCATCACCGAGAAGTCGCCCTTCATCGTGCGCTCGTCCTTCACCCTGCCGCAGGTGACGAAGGGCATCGCCCAGTGGGCCGGCAAGAACGAGATCAAGCGTGCCTCGACCCTGGTGACCGATTATGGCCCGGGCATCGACGCCGAGAAGACCTTCGTCGAAGTGTTCGGCGCCGGCGGCGGCGAAGTTGTTTCCACAGCCCGCGTGCCGTTGCAGAACCCGGATTTCGGCCCCTTCCTGCAGAAGGTGAAGGATGAGAAGCCGGATGCGGTCTTCGTGTTCGTGCCGTCGGGCTTTGGCGGCGTGTTCATGAAGCAGTTCCGCGATCGTGGTCTGGCGGAAGCCGGCGTCAAGCTCATCGTCACCGGCGACGTGACCGATGACGACCTGCTGCCGGGCATGGGCGATGCGGCGCTGGGCGTGATCTCGTCCCATCATTATTCGGTCGCCCATCCGGGGGATGCCAACAAGGCCTTCGTCACCGCCTTCGAGAAGGCCAATGACGGGATGCGCCCGAACTTCATGGCCGTCGGCGGCTATGACGGCATGCGCCTGATCTACGAGGCCCTGAAGAAGACCGACGGCGACACCAACGGCGTCAAGCTCGTCGATGCCATGAAGGGCATGAGCTTCGAGAGCGTGCGCGGCCCCGTCACCATCGACCCCGAGACCCGCGACATCGTCCAGAACGTCTACATCCGCAAGGTCGAGGCCGTGGATGGCAAGCTCTACAATGTGGAGTTCGACACTCTGGAAGCCGTCCCGGATCCGGTGAAGGCCGCCGCGAAGAAGGGCTGAGGCCCCCGGCGATCCTGCCGGCGGGGCGCGACACCCGCCGGCAGTGCGGCGGATGGGCGGTCCGGTGCCCCCCGGATCGTCCGTCCCCCGATTTCCGCTTCCCCCCGACGGTTACTTCCGTCTCCCCCGAGGGTTCATGGGCGACCGCATCCGCGGGCGGGCCGATCTCCAGTCTTTCGCGCCGAGTGCGGGGGAGGGGAGGCCGGACCGGCCGGGCGCCGCCCGGGAGGACACCCATGCTGACGATCCTGTTCGACGGCATCGCCTATGGCATGCTGCTGTTCGTGCTCTCCTGCGGCCTGTCGGTGACGCTGGGGCTCATGAATTTCGTGAACCTCGCCCATGGCGCCTTCGCCATGCTGGGTGGGTATGTCACCGTCATCCTGATGAACCGGATGGGGGTGCCCTTTCTGGCCTCGCTGCCGGTCGCCTTTCTCGTGCCGGCCGTTCTCGGCGTGGTTCTGGAACGCACGCTCTATGTCCGGCTCTATGGCAAGGGTCATCTGGACCAGGTGCTGTTCTCCATCGGCCTTGTCTTCATGGCAGCCGCCGGGGTCGATTATTTCTTCGGTGCCCAGTAGCAGCTGATCGAGCTGCCGGACTATCTGCGCGCACCGCTTCACATCTTCGGCGCGACGGTTTCGGTCTACCGGCTGTTCGTCATCGCGCTGTGCGCCGTCATCGCCATCGCGCTCCAGCTCATCCTCACCCGCACCCGCTTCGGCAGCCGGCTGCGCGCCTCGGTCGATGATCGCAAGGTGGCCCGCGGTCTCGGCGTCAATGTCAACGCGATCTACGCCCTGACCTTTGCCGCCGGCTCGGGTCTGGCCGGTCTTGGCGGCGCGATTGGTGTCGATCTCCTCGGCATGGAGCCGCTGTTCGCGCTGAAATACATGATCTACTTCCTGATCGTGGTGACGGTTGGCGGCACGACGACGCTCACCGGCCCGTTCATCGCCGCGCTCATCATCGGTATCGGCGATACTGCGGGCAAATATTATATTCCGGAGGTTTCGGCCTTCGTCATCTACACCATCATGGTCGCTGTCCTCATCGTGAAGCCGGAAGGACTGATCGGCCGTGTCCAGGCGAGGTGATCCCATGCGCGACATCGTTTCCTCGGCGCCGGCGCGGGCCTCGGCCTCCGCCTTCCTGCACCGTGCCGCCCGCCCGAAGCTCGCGGAAGCCGTCTTCTGGCTGGTGCCGGTGGCCGCCTTCTTCATCTTCCCCGACCGCCACGCCATGTTCGCGGAGATCGCCATTCTCGCGCTCTTCGCCCTCTCCATGGATCTGCTGATCGGCTATGCCGGCATCGTCTCCCTGGGACAGGCGGCCTTCTTCGGCCTCGGCGCCTATGTGGCGGGGCTGCTGGGCAAGCATGGCTGGACGGAGCCACTGTCGGGCCTGCTGATTTCCGGTGGCGTGGTCGCCTTCGGCGGCTTCCTCGTCTCCTTCCTGATCCTCCGGGGCTCGGACCTGTCGCGGCTGATGGTGACGATCGGCATTGCCATGATGCTGGCGGAGGCGGCCAACAAGGCGGCCTTCCTCACCGGCGGCGCCGATGGCCTCTCCGGCGTGGTCATCGACCCGATCTTCGGCCTCTACGAGTTCGATCTCTGGGGCACCACGGCCTATGTCTATGCCGGCGTGGTGCTGTTCGTGCTGTTCCTGCTCGCGCGCGCCGTCGTCGGCTCGCCCTTCGGGCTGGCGGTCAAGGGCGTGAAGGGCAACCGGCTGCGCATGTCCGCCATCGGCGCGCCCGTGAACAAGGACCTCATCGCCGTCTTCACGCTGTCGGCCTTCTATGCCGGCATTGCAGGCGCCCTGCTCGCCCAGACCACCCAGTTCGTGTCGCTGGACGTGCTGGCCTTCCAGCGCTCGGCGGAAGTGCTCCTCGTCGTCATCATCGGCGGCACCGGTTACCTCTATGGCGGGCTCATCGGCGCCGTCGCCTTCAAGCTGATGCATGACTGGCTGGCCGACATCACCGCGCAATACTGGCAGTTCTGGCTCGGCCTCGCCCTCGTCGTCCTCGTGCTGGTGTCGCGGGATGGCCTGAAAGGACTGTGGCAGGCGGGCGCGAAGCGTCTGGCGAAGAAGGAGGCCCGGACATGACGACGGTTCTGGAAACCCGGGGCCTGCGCAAGACCTTCGGCGGCTTCATCGCCACCAACGACGTGTCGCTGACGCTCACACAGGGCGAGCGCCACGCCCTCATCGGCCCCAATGGCGCCGGCAAGACCACTCTCATCAACTTGCTCACCGGTGTTCTTGCCCCGACAGAAGGCGCAATCCTGCTGGATGGCGTCGACGTGACGAAGGCGCCGCGCCATGAGCGGGTGAAGCGCGGGCTGGTGCGCACCTTCCAGATCAACCAGCTGTTCCCCGATCTCACCCCGCTGGAATCGGTGCTGCTGGCGATCCACGAGCGCGAGGGCACGGCGCGCCGCTTCCTCTCGCCCGTCGGTACGAAAAAGGCGCTGACCGACGAGGCGGCGGACCTGCTCGACCGTCTGGGGCTCGCCCGCGACATGACGCGGCGCACCGGCGACCTCGCCTATGGCCGCCAGCGGCTGGTGGAAGTCGCCATCGCGCTTGCCTGCAAGCCGAAGGTGCTGCTGCTCGACGAGCCGGCGGCGGGCGTGCCCAAGGGCGAGAGCGAGGACATCCTCGCCATGATCGCCGACCTGCCGAAGGATGTGACCGTGCTGATGATCGAGCACGACATGGATCTCGTCTTCCGCTTTGCCGAGCGGATCACGGTTCTGGTTTCCGGCGCCATTGCGGTGGAGGGAACGCCGGAGTCGGTGCGCTCGGATCCGAAGGTTCGGGAAGTCTATCTCGGGAGCGCCGGCCATGGTTGATCTTCTGACCCTTGACGGCGTTGCCGCCGGCTATGGCGAGGCCACCGTGATCGAGGACATCTCGTTCACGCTGGAAGAGGGCAAGTCTCTGGCTCTCCTTGGCCGCAACGGCACCGGCAAGTCGACGCTCCTGCAGACCATCCTCGGCCTCACCCGCCGCTCGGCCGGCCGCATCGTGCTCGGCGGCACCGACATTTCCCGGGCGAGCCCGGAAAAGCGGGCGACGCTGGGCATCGGCTGGGTGCCCCAGGAGCGCAACATCTTCCCGTCGCTGACCGTGGAAGAGAACCTGACGGCGACGGCGCGCTCCGGTGCGTGGACGCTGGCGCGGGTCTACGAGGCCTTCCCGCGCCTGAAGGAACGGCGCACCAACATGGGCAACCAGCTCTCCGGCGGCGAGCAGCAGATGCTGGCCATGGGCCGGGCGCTGATGCTCAACCCGAAGATCCTGCTCCTCGACGAGCCGCTGGAAGGTCTGGCGCCGGTGATCGTGGAAGAGCTGCTGCGCGTCATCCAGCGCATCGTGCGCGATGAAGGGCTGTCGGCCATTCTCGTCGAACAGAATGCCCGCCAGATCCTGCCGATGACCGACCGGGCGATCATCCTCGACCATGGCGCCATCGTCCGCCGGGCGACGAGCGCCGACCTGCTGGCCGATGACCACGCGCTGGACCAGCATCTGGGGCTGGCCGCGGTGGAGTGATCGGCGGGCTGCCGCCCGCGCTTCTTGTTCCGCGTCAGTCGCCGGCGGGCCCATCCGGGCCCTCAGGCTTCCGCTCCGCTATGCGTCTGGGCGGCGGATCTGCCGCCCAGACCCGCTTCGCGCGCTGCCCGTCGGCAGCGAAAGGCCAGAAAAGGGGGAGAGGTGCGGGGCGCCGCGGGGGGCCGGGGGGGGCTGGGGG
>JBBSSF010000217.1:0-6328 GCA_038242345.1 Hyphomicrobiales bacterium | reverse complement strand
TCACAGGTCGATCGGGGCGCCGCGCAACCGCTTGATCTCGCCATGGCGGCTCTTGGCCTCCAGCCGGCGCTTCTTGGAGCCGAGCGTCGGCCGGGTCGGCCGGCGGGTGCGCGGCACGTGCAGCGCCTGCCGGATCAGGGCGGCGAGGCGCTCGCGTGCTTCCTGCCGGTTGCGGTCCTGGCTGCGGTGGGTCTGGATGAAGAGGACGAGCACGCCGTCCCGGGTCATCCGGCTGCCGGCACTCGCCGGCAGGCGCAGCTTCACGCCCTCGGGCAGGATGAAGGAACTGGCCACATCCACCCGGATCTCGACGGCGGTCGAGACCTTGTTGACATTCTGTCCGCCCGGCCCCGAGGCAAGCGCGAACTTCTCCACGACCGCATTGGCGGCGTAGAGCATCGCGACCAGATTTTCGGCATGATCGGACATCTTTGCGACCGTGGTCAGGATGAGAGTAGCGGGAGCATAATGTCCTGCTTCGGATTTATCCACAACCGTGTACGTCGGGCAATTAAAGAAATTCTCTCTTGCGAGACCTCTAGCCATTCGCTCATTCTAGAGAGACAGCGATATTGGCTAAATATGCGTGATAGGGATACGTCTGTTATGTCGGACGAAAATAGTATCGATAATGAAAATATCTCTTCAAGCGATGAATTTGAAGGGAATGATGAGGGGGCTTTAAATATATCAGGTGACCGAAAGGTTGTCCTTGAAAAGGCGGACAGAAGTTTATCCGAGTTACATAGATGGTATAAGAATGGGAGGATTATAGTTGATCCGGAATGGCAAAGAAATTATGTCTGGGATAAGATTAGAGCATCAAAGTTAATAGAATCATTTTTAATAGATATACCAGTTCCCGTTATATATATGGCCAAGAATAATCAAAAATATGAAGTTATTGATGGCTTGCAGAGATTAACGTCTGTATTCAAGTACTTCGATAACGAGTTTCCTTTGAAAGGAGTTGAAATTTTAACTGATTTAAATGGAAAAAAATTTAAAGAAATTGATTCATTCTATCAGAATAAATTAGAAGATTCCATTCTTAGATCATTTGAACTATCTAGCGGCGATAGTGATATGCATTTTATTGTTTTTGAAAGAATAAACACAGGAAGCGTTAAATTAAATGATATGGAAATCAGGAATTGTCTATTTCGAGGGCCTTTAAATAACGTACTAAAAGAACTATCCACGAATTCTGATTTTATATCTTCCTTAAATCAGCGTGGATATAAGGATAGAATGCAAGATAGAGCGCTAGTTTTGCGCTTCTTGGCATTTTATGAGCGTACACACCATAAATGTGATAAGGGATTAAAGAAATTTCTTAACGAATTTCTTGAGACATATAGATATGCAAATGCAGACAAAATTGAAGAATACAAAAAAGTATTTTCAAAGTGCATGAAAGCGAGTTTAACTGTATTTGGAAGCTCGGCTTTTAGATTAAAAAGTGATATCGCCAAGCCAGGATCAAAGAGTGCGGGCGAGTGGTCCACTAGGCCAAACGCTGCTATATTTCAAGTTATATCCACATCCTTTCATAGATATGATCTAAGTATGATCACACGGGCTGCGGATGCTATTTATGAGGAGTATTTGGATTTAATTAATTCAGATGCCTTGTGGGTGGACAGGGTACGTCGCGCAACTGGAGAGGCAACCCGGCTTAGGTATACTTTTGATGCTTGGAATAAGCGCTTAGATGCCGTGATGAGTAATATACCCGCCGAAAATGGGAAAAGACTTTTTTCTAGACAGTTGAAAAAAGAACTATATGAATTAAACAGAACTTGCGTATTGTGTGGGCAGCAAATATCTCTTATAGATGATGCGGTATTAGATCATGATGTTCGATATTGGGAGGGTGGAAAAACTGTGCCTGAAAACGCAAATTTAGCACATAGACATTGTAATTTAAAAAAAGGGTAGTGTCTGGTGCGTCCCATTGACCTATCCGTGCTCAATGGGACGCCAGTAATCAGACCATTTTCGGCCACAGCGCCAGCTCGGCGGCGCGGGCCGCCTCGGCGGCATACTGGGCGCAGAGCTCGTCCACGATCCCGGCCACCGTCTGGACCCCGGTCACCTCGCCGACGCCCTGACCGGCGCTCCAGATCGTCTTCCAGGCCTTGGCCTCGCCGAGAAGGTCGGAAAAGTCTATCTTGGCGGCGGTGTCCAGCTTTGCGAAGTCGAAGCCGCTGCGCTCCAGGCTTTCGCGCATCCAGTTGCCGGCAACACCGGTGATCGCGCGCGAGGTCAGGATGTCCGCCATCTGGGAGCGGACGACCATCTGGCGATAGTCCTCGCCGACAAGGCTTTCCTTGGTCGCGATGAAGCGGGTGCCCATGTAGACGAAATCGGCGCCGAGCGTCAGCATGGAGCGGACGCCGCGGCCATTGGAGACCGCACCGCCGACGATCAGCGGGCCATCCCAGAATTTGCGCACCGCATCCACGAAGGCGAAGGCGCTGTACTGGCCGGTATGGCCGCCGGCACCGGCCGTCACGAGCACCAGGCCGTCCGCGCCGGCGTCGACCGCCTTCCGCGCATGTTCGGCATTGATGACGTCGGTGAAGACCGCGCCGCCCCAGGCATGAACCCGGTCCAGCACCCGCTTCGGGCCGCCGAGGGCGGTGATGACGATCTTCGGCTTGTATTCGGAGGCGAGGTCGATTTCCGCGTCGAAGCGCGAATAGGTCGGGTGGACGATCATGTTGAGCGCCCACTGGCCCGGCCGCCCGGCGGCTTCCAGCTCGTCGCGGATGCGCGGCAGCCAGGCCGCGAGATCATCAATGGTGCGGGCGTTCGGGGCGGGAAAGGCGCCGATGATGCCGGCCTTGGCGGCAGCAATCACCATGTCCGGGCCGGACACCAGAAACATCGGCGACACGATCACCGGCAGCCGCAGGGTTTCGGAAAGCGCCGGGACGATCGTCCGGTCGGCCATGGGGATCCCTCCTGAAATTTTATTGTCTTGGGACGGAGTATTTCGGGGGCTTCCGCCCCCGATCCCCTGACCGGAGGCCCGAGGGGCCTCCGGACCACCCCCCCTTTTTCCGGAAGAAAAACTGAGGGGTGCGGGGAGCTGGTCTCCCCGCCTGGGGGGTTCGGGGGCCAGGGCCCCCGAAATAAGGGCCGCCCGCTCGCCCGGACGGCCCTGAGCCTCACGCCGCGGCGTTCCGGGCCTTCACGAGGTCGAGGGCGACGTCGACGATCATGTCTTCCTGACCGCCGACCATGCGCCGCTTGCCGAGCTCGATGAGGATGGTGCGGACATCGAGGCCGTGGTCGGCCGCCGCCTTCTCCGCATGGCGCAGGAAGGACGAGTAGATGCCGGCATAGCCCAGCGACAGGGTCTCGCGGTCGACGCGCACCGGACGGTCCTGCAGCGGACGCACCAGATCCTCGGCCGCATCCATCAGCGCGAACAGGTCCGTGCCATGCTCCCAGCCATAGACGTCGGCCGCGGCGATGAACACCTCCAGCGGCGCGTTGCCGGCGCCGGCGCCCATGCCGGCCAGCGACGCATCCACCCGGATCGCGCCGTTCTGCACCGCCACGATCGAGTTCGCCACGCCCAGCGACAGGTTGTGATGCGCATGGATGCCCCGCTCGGTCTCCGGCTTCAGCACCCGGTCATAGGCCTGAAGACGAACCGCCACGTCGTCCATGGTCATCGCGCCGCCGGAGTCGGTCACGTACACGCAGTGCGCGCCGTAGGACTCCATCAGCTTGGCCTGCTCGGCCAGCTTCTCCGGCGCCGCCATGTGCGACATCATCAGGAAGCCCGAAACGTCCATGCCGAGGCCGCGGGCATACTCGATGTGCTGCCTGGAAATGTCGGCTTCCGTGCAGTGGGTGGCGATCCGGATCGAGCGCACGCCGAGATCAAAGGCGTGCTTCAGCTCGTGGATCGTGCCGATGCCCGGCAGAAGCAGGGTCGTCAGCTTGGCGTGGGTCACGACGTCCGCAACCGCGGCAATCCAGTCCCAGTCGGTGTTGGCACCGAACCCGTAATTGAAGGACGAGCCGGCCAGACCGTCGCCATGGGCGACCTCGATGGCGTCCACCTTGGCCGCGTCGAGGGCCCGGGCGATCGCCTTCACATGGTCGAGACCATACTGGTGGCGCACGGCGTGCATGCCGTCGCGCAGCGTCACGTCCTGGATGTAGAGCTTGGACTTCGGCTTGAAGGCGCTCATGCCGCGGTCTCCTCGGAATGCAGGGCCACGAAGCGCTCGGCAGTCTTCAGGGCCGCCGAGGTCATGATGTCAAGGTTGCCGGCGTAGGACGGCAGGTAGTGCGCCGCGCCCTCGACCTCCAGGAAGATGGAGACCTTGAGGCCGGAGAAGGCGCCGCCCATCTCGGGGATGAACAGCTTGGAATTGTCGCCATAGGTCTCGAACTGGACCTTCTGCTTCAGGCGATAGCCCGGAACATAGGCCTGCACGGCCTTTTCCATCTCCAGAACCGAGGCCTCGATCTCGGCCGGATCGGCCGGATCGCACAGGCAGTAGACCGTGTCGCGCATGATGAGCGGCGGCTCGGCCGGGTTCAGGATGATGATGGCCTTGCCGCGATCGGCGCCGCCCACCACCTCGATGGCCTTCGACGTGGTCTCGGTGAACTCGTCGATGTTGGCGCGGGTGCCGGGACCGGCCGACCTGGACGAGATCGAGGCGACGATCTCGCCATAGCGGACCTTGGACACCCGGTTGACGGCGGCCACCATCGGGATGGTGGCCTGGCCGCCGCAGGTGACCATGTTGACGTTGGCGGCGTCCAGGTTCTGGTCGAGATTGACCGCCGGCACCGTATAGGGGCCGATGGCCGCCGGCGTCAGGTCGATGACCTTCTTGCCATGGGCCTGGAGCAGGGCGTTGTTCTTGATGTGGGCGCCGGCCGAGGTGGCGTCGAAGACGATCTTGATGTCGGCGAATTCCGGCATGGCGATGAGGCCGTCGATGCCGCCGGCGGTGATCGGCACGCCCATGCGGGCGGCGCGCTTGAGGCCGTCGGATTCCGGGTCGATGCCGACGAAGGCGCCCATTTCCAGGGTCTTCGACAGGCGCATCACCTTGATCATCAGGTCGGTGCCGATATTGCCCGAGCCGATGATGGCGACCTTTGTCTTCTTGGGCTTGTCGGTCATGCCGAGGCTCCGAAGTTCATGAGGGGAGGGGACCGGCCGTCGGTCGGGACGGCGCGGGGCTCAGGCGGAAAGCGAGAAGGAGACGGAGCCGAGGCCGCCGATGCGGGCGGTGACCCGGGAGCCGGCGGTGATGGCGACCATGGGGCCCAGCGCCCCGGTCAGCAGGATGTCGCCGGCCTTCAGCGGATCGCCGAGCGCCGCCCGGGTGCGGGCGAGCCAGGCGGCGGCATTGAGCGGATGGCCGAGGCAGGCGGCGCCGACGCCAATGGAGGCGATCTTCTCGTCGAGCGTCATGACCATGCCGCAGGTGAGGAGATCGAGACCGGAAAGCGAGACCGGGGTGTTGCCGACGACGAAGAAGGCCGAGGAGGCGTTGTCGGCGACGGTATCGGCGATGGTGATCTTCCAGTCGGCGA
The DNA here is from genome assembly GCA_038242345.1 of Hyphomicrobiales bacterium. Classification (GTDB taxonomy): domain Bacteria; phylum Pseudomonadota; class Alphaproteobacteria; order Rhizobiales; family Segnochrobactraceae; genus JBBSSF01. The sequence goes on along the minus strand of JBBSSF010000217.1, from coordinate 748 downwards.
TGCGGCTGTCGACGATCTCGATGGCCGGCAGCGCATAGGCCGCGGCGGCGAGCACCTGGGCGGGGCCGGCGCGGGGATCGTCGAGATCCTTGGCGAGCACGAGGGCGACCTCGGCTTCGGCCTTGCCCTGGAGGAGCTTGGCGGCATCGAGAACGCCGCCATCGGCCACCGACATGTCGTCGAAGAGGACGCCATAATCGGGCTGGCTGACGCCGAGCTGGGCCTGCACGGCGGGCGCCGTGAGGCCGATCTTGGCGCCGACGATCTTTCGGCCGGCCGCGGTCCAGAAGCGGGTGTTGGCGGCCTGCACGGCATAGGCGCCGGCCACATCATCGGCGGGAAGAAGATCCCTGAGCGGCGCCACCGGGCCGCCCGTGTAGGCCGTCCGGAGACGGGTGGAAAGGGTGTCGATCACGTCGGGCATGGCAGTCCTGAAAATCCTGTCGTGCAGCACTTCGGGGGCTGCCGCCCCCGATGCCCCCGCGCGGGAGGCTCAAGCCTCCCGCCCCCACCCGTTTTTTCTACCTCCGCAAGAAAGAGGGGGGGAGGTCCGGAGGCCCTCGGGGCCTCCCGGCGGGTCCCAAGCGGCAGCCCGGCTTATTCGGCCGCTTCGACCTTCTTGGCCGGGCGCGGCGGGCGCTGGAAATGATGGCCCCAGGCCGAGTTCTTGGCATGGGTCAGCACATGCTAGGTCTCGTCGTCAACCTCGAGACCGCCCCAGCCATATTCCACGTCGAAGCCCGCCGGG
>JBBSSF010000216.1:0-6330 GCA_038242345.1 Hyphomicrobiales bacterium | reverse complement strand
TTCATGCCCGTGGTGCTGTGGAACCAGGCCCATGACTGGGTGTCGTTCCACAAGCAGTTCGGACGCGCGGCGGCCACGGGCTGGCATCTGGCCTATCTGCCGGAATTCATCGGCGCCCAGATCGGCCTCCTCAACCCGCTGATGGTGCCCTTCGTCGTTGCCGGCATCGCCGTCGCCTGGCGCTGGCTGCGCCGGGGCGATGCAGCCACCGGGCTGCTGCTGGCAACCAGCCTGCCCTTCATCCTCTATCTGCTGGCCCATAGCCTGCACGCGCGCGTCCAGGCCAACTGGGTGGCGCCGCTCTATCCGGCGGCGGCCCTTCTGGCGGCGCTTGCCGCCGAGCGCATCCAGCCGCGCCCGGGCCGGCTGGCCGGGCTCCTGCGCGGGCTCGCCCTGTTCGTCGCCCCGGTCGGCATTGCGGTCGGCCTGCTGGCCCTCGTCCACGCGGTCACCCCGATCGGCGGCACCGTGGTCCGGGGCGATCCGACCAAGCAGATCCGCGGCTGGGACTCCCTTGCCGCCACGCTGGCGCTGAAGGCCGGCGCCGCCGGCGCCCGCTGGATCGGCACCGACAGCTATGGCACCACCGGCGAGCTGGCCTTCCAGCTGAAGGACCATGACCTGCCCGTGGTCCAGCTTGGCGAACGGATCCGCTACACCCATCTTCCGGTGCCGGATGCGGCTCTCCTGGCCGAACCGGCCCTCATCGTCATGCTGGAACGCCGCGCCGACCCGGCCGACCTCGCCCGCCGCTTCGGCTCCGTCGAACCGCTCGGTTCCCTCGACCGGCCCGACGGCCATGCCCGCTACCAGCTCTTCCGGGTGGCCGATCCCCGCCTTGGCGGCCCCCTCGACCCGGTGACGCCAAAGCCCTGAGGCCGGAGCCGACAAAAAGTCGTCCTCCCCCCTTTCGTTGCGGGAATGTCACACCCATCTCTCTCCCGGGACCGGGCCAATCAAGCGGACGGTCCCTGAGCCCGACGTCATCGGCCGGAGCTCTCCCCCACACCCATCCGTGCGGAGGCGGGGGAGGCTTCTTGTCCGCGTGGGTTCGAGTCCACTTTAGTCGCGTTGTCCGGAAGCCGTAGCCGGTCCGGACGAGCGGGAGGGGAGACGAGACGAATGAACATCGAGAAATATACCGACCGCGCGCGAGGCTTTCTCCAGTCGGCCCAGACCTATGCGCTGGGCGAGGGCCATCAGCAGTTCGTGCCCGAGCATGTGCTGAAGGTCCTGATCGACGATCAGGAAGGTCTTGCGGCCGGTCTGGTCACCCGGGCGGGAGGACGCCCGGAAGAGGTGCGCGCCGGCGTCGAGAAGGCGCTGGCCAAGCTGCCGAAGGTCTCCGGCGGGTCCGGGCAGATCTACATGGCACCGGCAACCGCCCGCCTCTTCACCGAAGCCGAGAAGCAGGCCGAGAAGGCCGGCGACAGCTTCGTGACGGTGGAGCGCCTGCTGGTGGCGCTCGCCAGCGACAAGGATTCCGAGGCCGCCCGTATCCTGTCGGCGGCCGGCGTGAGCGTGAAGAACCTGGAGGCCGCCGTGGCTGATCTGCGCAAGGGCCGCACCGCCGATTCCGCCGGTGCCGAAGGCCAGTATGATGCGCTGAAGAAATATGCCCGCGACCTCACCCAGGCCGCCCGGGACGGCAAGATCGACCCGGTGATCGGCCGCGACGAGGAAATCCGCCGCACCATCCAGGTTCTCTCGCGCCGCACCAAGAACAACCCGGTGCTGATCGGCGAGCCGGGCGTGGGCAAGACCGCGATCGCGGAAGGCCTCGCCAAGCGCATCGTCGAGGGCGACGTGCCCGAGAGCCTGAAGGACAAGAAGCTGCTCGCCCTCGACATGGGCTCGCTGATTGCCGGCGCCAAGTTCCGCGGCGAGTTCGAGGAGCGGCTGAAGTCTGTCCTGAACGAGGTGCAGGCGGCCGAGGGCGGCATCATCCTGTTCATCGACGAGATGCACACCCTGGTCGGTGCCGGCAAGGCCGACGGCGCCATGGATGCCTCCAACCTGCTGAAGCCGGCGCTCGCCCGCGGCGAGCTGCACTGCGTCGGCGCGACCACCCTCGACGAGTATCGCAAATATGTCGAGAAGGATGCGGCGCTGGCCCGGCGCTTCCAGCCGGTGTTCGTCAACGAGCCGAGCGTGGAGGACACCATCTCCATCCTGCGCGGCCTGAAGGAGAAGTACGAGCAGCACCACAAGGTCCGCGTGACCGACGGGGCGCTGGTGGCGGCTGCCACGCTGTCGAACCGCTACATCACCGACCGCTTCCTGCCCGACAAGGCCATCGACCTTGTCGACGAGGCGGCGTCGCGGCTGCGCATGCAGGTGGACTCCAAGCCGGAAGAGCTCGACGAGATCGACCGGCGCATCGTCCAGCTGCGCATCGAGCAGGAAGCCCTGAAGAAGGAGAAGGATCCGGCCTCCCGGGACCGTCTCGCCAAGCTGGAACGGGAACTGGCCGAGCTCGACCAGCGCTCGGCCGAGCTCACCTCGCGCTGGAAGGCGGAGAAGGACAAGCTGGGGGCGGCCGCCGATCTCAAGACCCAGCTCGATCAGGCCCGCACCGATCTCGCCAACGCCCAGCGCCGCGGCGACTTCCAGAAGGCCGGCGAGCTGGCCTATGGCATCATTCCGGATCTGGAAAAGAAGCTGAAGGAGATCGAGGGCAAGACCGGCGGCATGCTGGAAGAGGCGGTGACGGCGGACCATGTGGCCCAGGTCGTCTCGCGCTGGACCGGTGTGCCCGTCGACAAGATGCTGGAGGGCGAGAAGGAAAAGCTGCTGCGCATGGAAGACGAGCTCGCCAAGCGCGTCGTCGGCCAGGCGGAAGCGGTCAAGGCCGTCTCGACCGCGGTGCGCCGGGCACGTGCCGGCCTGCAGGATCCGCACCGGCCGATCGGCTCGGTCATGGTCCTCGGCCCCACCGGCGTCGGCAAGACCGAGCTGACCAAGGCGCTGGCCTCCTTCCTCTTCGACGACGAGACCGCGATGGTCCGCATGGACATGTCGGAGTACATGGAGAAGCATTCCGTGTCCCGGCTGATCGGCGCCCCTCCCGGCTATGTCGGCTACGAGGAAGGCGGCGCGCTGACCGAAGCGGTGCGCCGGCGGCCCTATCAGGTCGTGCTGTTCGACGAGATCGAGAAGGCCCATCCGGACGTCTTCAACGTGCTCCTGCAGGTTCTCGATGATGGTCGCCTGACCGACGGTCAGGGCCGCACCGTGGACTTCCGCAACACCCTCATCATCATGACCTCCAATCTCGGGGCGGAATTCCTCTCCGTGGATGGCGGCCAGACCGAGGGCGAGGCGCGCGACATGGTGATGGCGGCGGTGAAGTCCCACTTCCGGCCGGAATTCCTGAACCGGATCGACGACATCGTCATCTTCCACCGGCTTGCCCGCAGCGAGATGGACCGCATCGTCGAGATCCAGCTGAAGCGTCTGGAGAAGCTCCTGGAGGATCGCAAGATCACCCTGTCGCTCGATGCCGACGCCCGCCGCTGGCTGGCAGACAAGGGCTACGACCCGGCCTATGGCGCACGCCCGCTGAAGCGGGTGATCCAGCGCACCGTTCAGGATCCGCTGGCCGAGAAGATCCTCGGCGGCGAGGTCATGGATGGCGACGTGGTCCGGGTGACGGCCGCGGCCGACCATCTGCTGTTCGAGCCCGAACACGCCCGGGGCGAGGCGCTGGCCGCCGAATGAGACCCGTCCGGGAGGGGCACATCCCCTCCCGCTTCTCATGATCCGACCCGTCCGGGGCCGGCCGCATCGGGATGCTCCCCGGCGGCCGGCCCCGTTTTTACGTTTTCGCGTCTCCCGCTCCGGCCCCATCTCCGTCCCAAACCGGCCACAGGACGGGGCTAGAACGAGGATGTTCCTTTTCCGGGGCCCCTTTCCGGTTCCCGCCCGTTCGCGACGAACGGCCCGTCCCGCCGGGTGCTGTCCGTCGGCCCCCTCCCCCAGGCTCCCAAGGATTGCCTCATGTCGCTGTTCGAGAAGATCGCCACGCGGGTGGGCCTGCTCTTCATGGTTTTCCTGGCCCCGCTCGATCCGGCAGCCGCCCAGACCGCGAGCCCGGCCGCCCTCGATCCGGGCGCCCAGGAAACGCTGAGTGCCATCAACGCCCGCTACAACGCCTTCCGCACCATGGAGGGCGACTTCATCCAGTTCGCCCCTGACGGCTCGCGCTCCGAGGGCAGCTTCGTGATCTCGCGGCCGGGCAAGGTGCGCTTCCGCTACGATCCTCCGACCAAGCTCGACATCATCGCCGACGGCAAGTCCGTCGCCGTGCGCGACACCAAGAACGCCACCCAGGACCTCTGGCCTCTCGGCAAGACCCCGCTGCGCTTCCTGCTGTCCGACAAGATCGACCTGCTGAAGGACGCCAAGGTCATCTCCGTCGACGTGCAGCCCGACGAGGTCGCCGTCATCGTCTCGGAGAGCACCGTCTTCGGCGCCGGCCAGCTCGCCCTCTACTTCAATCCCCAGAGCCACGACCTGACCCGCTGGGTGGTGACCGACGCCCAGGGCCAGGAAACCGCCGTCTCGATCTACAATATCGAGACCGACAAGCCGGCGGACCCGAAGCTCTTCACCATCGACTATCAGCGCCTCCTGAAGTGAGCGCCCGCGCGAGGCGGCTCCGCCAGCGCCGGCGGGGCCGCCTTGCTGCGCGCAGCCTGCCCCGCTGCGGCCTGTCCCGGTCTGCAGCCCAGAATCGTGGCCACGAGAGCACAACCCGCCCGCCCTTTCTCTCGCATCGCGATCCCCATGCGCCGCGACGCAACACCACACGCGGAAGGCGATCCCGCGCAACGCCCCTAAAAGTAGAGAACGGGCCAGCACTTGGCTGTCACAGCGCCGTCGCGTGCCCGGAACGGGCAAGAGTTGATTGCAATCAACTGTAGTTACAACTCATCCCCTTTTCGATTCAACTCCAGAACGACAGCCCGCCACGGCGAAGAAAACGGTGGATCCAGACGGCTGTTTTGGGTGTTTTCTTTAAAAAATCCAGTTTAACCATAGGCGGTCCGTGTTGAATTCAGCGCAACGCGAGACGGTATGCAGTGAATTGCACTTTTATGAGCGGATTCGGAGGTTGACTTCGAGCGCATCCTGCGGTAGCTGTAAAAAAAAATGCTGTTGTATTGCTTTCTCAACGCACCCGGAAAGCCTTTCTGCCGGCGAGGCTGTGGTGTTGCGAATTAATTTAAACAGCCGCGCTGATTAAACGGTTATCCCGAAAGGACAAGCGATGGGTTCCACCGCCCCCTCTGCGCAAGAACAGTATATGCTCGAGCTGATCAACTGGGCGCGGCTAGACCCGAAGGCGGCAGCCGAGGCTCTGGGCGTGGACGTTTCCGCGGTCCCGACCGGTTCTCTGGCGCCCTTGGCGTTCAACACGAATCTGGTCTACGCGGCGCGTACCCACAGCTCGTGGCAGATCAGCAATGACACCTTCAGCCACACCGGCTCCGGCGGATCGACCCCGAAGGAGCGCATGGTGGCGGCCGGCTACAAGCTGACCTATCCGTGGGCGACCGGCGAGACGCTGTCGATCTACGCCTTCCACTCCTCGTCCTCGAGCGACGCGTTCGATTCGACCTTCGCCACCGAGACGCAGTTCGCCAATCTGTTCGACAGCCTCGTCAACCGGACCGACATGCTGAGCGATACCTATCGCCAGATCGGTATCGGCCAGAGCATCGGCTCCTATTTCAGCGGCGGCATCGACTATACCGCCTCGATCTCGACCCAGGATTATGGCACCAGCGGCTCGACCTTCTATCTGAGCGGCGTCGCCTACTCGGACAGCGACGACAACGAGTTCTATACGCCCGGCGAAGGCGTCAAGGGCGTTGCCGTCAACCTGGCCGGCACGTCGACCTCGACCTGGACCAGCGGTGGCTACACCCTCGGCTTCACCGCCGCCGGCACCAAGACCCTGACCTTCGGCGGCACCTCGATGAGCGTCGAGCTCACCTCCGAGAATGCCAAGGTCGACCTGATCGATATCAACACGGTCAACACCTCGGTGTCGCTGACCATCCTGTCGGGCATCGCGGACGTCACCCTGCTCGGCACCGACAACCTGAACCTCACCGGCAACAATGGCGCCAACACCCTGATCGGCAACAGCGGCATCAACACGCTGACCGGCAATGGCGGCGCCGACCTGCTGAACGGCATGGAAGGCAATGACTGGCTCTATGGCGGGGATGGCAACGACACCCTGATCGGCGAGACCGGCACCAACACCTATAATGGCGGCAATGACTTCGACTACGCCAGCTATGTCAACGCCACCGCTTC
>JBBSSF010000215.1:0-6380 GCA_038242345.1 Hyphomicrobiales bacterium | reverse complement strand
TCGTTCTCCTGGTCGCCTCCGCCTATCTGAGCGCCGGCAACAACGGCCTCGTCCACGTCTGGTCCGGCTATGGCATCGCCATCCTGATCCTGCTCAGGATCGTCTGGGGCGTCGCCGGCCCGCGCCGCGCCCGCTTCTCGGATTTCGTCACCGGCCCCTTTGCCGGCCTCGCCTATCTGACGGCGATGATCCGCGGGAAGGGTCCGCGCTTCCTCGGCCACAGCCCGGCCGGCGGGCTGATGGTGGTGGCCCTCATCGTCGTGCTGGCCGGCACCGTCGGCATGGGCATGACGCTGCTCGCCCAGCGCGCCGGCGCCGGTCCGCTCTCGCCTTTCGTCGCCCAGGTGGAGCGGCCGGTGAACCCGGACGGCACCCCGGGCCGGCGTCCGCCGTCCCCGATCAAGGAAGTCCACGAGACCCTGGCCAATATCGCCCTCGGGCTGATCGTGCTGCACATCGGCGGGGTGGTGCTGGCCTCGCGCGCCCATCACGAGAATCTCGCCCGCGCCATGGTCACCGGCCGCCAGCGCTATGATGGCGACGAGGCGGATCTGGAGCCCGGCGACAAGCCGGTCTGATACCAGCCGCACGAAGTGCTGACCGCACCCTAGCGCCTGAAGGGCAGCAGATTTCTCATATGCTCCAAGGACATGAGAAATCTGCATCGGAATACCAAAGAATCCTCTTCGAGGATCTTTGGTATGATCCGCCCCCGGCCTTAACCCGCCGGCATCCATCCGGCCGCTAGACTGTCCCGCCCGCCGGTCCCCCGACCGGCGGGCGGTGTCGCTTCAGGGGGAGAAGAAAGACCCATGGCCGGGCACGCGCAGGTGGATGCCTTTCTGGAGGCCCTTTCGGTGGAGCGCGGGGCGAGCGCCAACACGCTTGCCGCCTACAGCCGCGACCTCGACGATTTCGCCGGCTTCCTCGCCGGGCGCGGCCTGTCGGTGCACCAGGCCGGCCATGACGACATGGCCGCCTTTCTGGCCGATCTCTCGGCCCGCGGCCTCGCCCCGTCCTCCCAGGCGCGCAAGCTGTCCGCCATCCGCCAGTTCCACCGCTTCCTCTATGACGAGGGCGTGCGCGCCGACGATCCGACCGGCCGGGTGGACGCCCCGAAGAAGCGCCGGCCACTGCCGAAGATCCTGTCGGAGACGGAAGTCTCGCGCCTGCTGGACGGCGTGGCAGAACGCGCCGGCCGGGACGACCTGCCGCCGGGCGAGAAGCTGAAGGCGCTGCGCCTCAACGCCCTGCTGGAGGTGATCTACGCCACCGGGCTGCGCGTCTCGGAGCTGGTGTCCCTGCCGGTCTCGGCGGCGCGGGTGAAGGAGCCGGTGCTGATCGTGCGCGGCAAGGGATCGAAGGAGCGGCTGGTGCCGCTGACGGAAAAGGCCCAGGCGGCCATGCGCGCCTATGTGGCGGCGCGGGCTGCCGCCGGGCTCTCGGCCAGCCGCTGGCTGTTTCCGGCCGCCTCCGAGAGCGGACACCTGACCCGGCAGGGCTTCGCGCTGGAACTGAAGGCGGCGGGTGCGGCGGCCGGCATCCCGCCGGCCCGCCTTTCGCCCCATGTGATGCGCCATGCCTTCGCCAGCCATCTGCTGGCCCATGGCGCCGATCTGCGGGTGGTGCAGGAGCTGCTCGGCCATGCCGACATCTCGACGACGGAAATCTACACCCATGTCCAGGCCGACCGGCTCCGGGCGGTGGTGACGGCCCATCACCCGCTCTCCCGGGAGGCCCGCGAGCCGGAGCCCGGACAGCCCGGCAGTTGACGCCGCCGCACCGCCGGTTACCTTCCGGCAAAGCCGGGTCCGGGGACTGGCTTTTTGCCGGCGCGTCCCCATATCCATAGCGACATGTCCGGGTCTTCCCGTTGCCGTCAGGGGCGGAGACGATCCGGAGCAATCTTTCATCGGCGTCCTCTGGCCCGAAATCCCGGATCCTCCCGGGCCGGGACGGGGCGCCACGGGCGGGATCCTGCCGGGCGATCAGTCAGCCGGCGGGGGTCTCGTGCCGACGGGCGTGACGACGCTCAGGAGTGACGAAACCATGCGTGATCCCTATCGGGTTCTCGGGGTCGAGAAGACGGCCAGCGAATCGGACATCAAGTCCGCCTTCCGCAAGCTCGCCAAGAAGCTGCATCCCGACCGCAACACCAGCGACCCCAAGGCCCAGGAGAAATTTGCCGAACTCAACCAGGCCTATGAAATCGTCGGCGACAAGGAGAAGCGCGGCCAGTTCGACCGTGGCGAGATCGACGCCGAGGGCAAGCAGCGCTTCACCGGCTTCGAGGGCATGGGCGCCGGCGGCCCCGGGGCGGGCGCCGGCTTTGGCGGATTCGGCTTCGGTGGCGGCAATGGCGGCGGCTTCGGCGGACGGCCGGGCGGCGGCGCCCGCGGCTTCCGCTTCTCCACCGGCGGCGGCGGTGGCGCTCGCGGCGGTGCGGGCATTGATGACATCCTGCGCGAATTCATGGGCGGGGCCGGCAGCGCCGGTGCCGGGGCCCAGCATGCCGGCGGCCATGCCGATGTCGAGACCGGCGCCGATGCCGAGATCGAAGTCGAGATGTCCCTGCGCGACTGGTCGTCGGGCGCCAAGGCGCGGGTGACGCTCCCCAATGGCAAGACCGTGGACGTGTCGATCCCCAAGGGCATCCGCCCGGGCGATCCGTTCCGGCTGCGCGGTCAGGGCCATCCCTCGCCCTTCGGCGGACCGCCGGGCGATGCGCTCGTGACGGTGAAGCTCGCCGCCGACCCGCTGTTCACGGTGGACGGCGACGACCTCAAGCTCGACCTGCCGCTGACCCTGGACGAGGCCGTGCTCGGCACCAAGGTGCGCGTGCCGACCCTGGAAGGCGCGGTCGGGCTCACCATTCCGCCGGGCTCCAGCGGCGGGCGCACCATGCGGCTGAAGGGCAAGGGCCTCAGGACTCCCGAGGGCGGCCATGGCAACCTGCTCGTCCAGCTGCGCATCACCCTGCCCGAGACGCCTGATCCGGAGCTGGAGACGCTGATGCGCAAGTGGCGCGACGAGAAGCGCCAGCCGAATCCCCGCGGCCCCGCCTTCGAGGCCTGATACCAAAGATCCTTGAAAAGGACTCTTTGGTATTCAAATGCGGATTTCTCATGCCCTTGGAGCATATAAGAAATTCGCTGTTCTTCAGGCGCTAAGGTGCGGTCAGCACTTCGTGTGCCTGGTATAATGGCAAAGCCCGTCCGGGACACCGGACGGTCCGCCTCCGGCGCCCCGGCAGACGCGATCCCCGAAATGACAGCGCCCCCGGCACGGGTCCCGTGCCGGGGGCGTTTTTTCGTGTCCCGGAGAGGTCGGAAAGCGGGATCAGCGGCGCGGAATCAGCACCCAGTAGTCCAGATCGAGGACGACGGCGGGATCCGGCCGGCCATCGGCGCCCTTGTAGGGGAAGTCGGCGCAGGGCCGGTTCTTGGTGGCCACCGTGCGCACCCGCAGCGCGCCGACATCCTCGCGGCCGGGGATCTCGCCGGCGTCGAGAATCTCCGACCAGGCATAGATGGTGTCGCCGGCAAAGCTCGGATTCACATGGGCGCCGCCATTGATGGCCGCGACATGGAAGGCCGCCCCCAGTCCATTGAAGGACAGCGAGCGGGCGATCGAGATGATATGGCCGCCATAGACCAGACGGCGGCCGAAGCGGCCCTGCCCCTGCTCATGCTGGTTGAAATGAACCTTGGCCGTGTTCTGCCACAGCCGGGTGGCCATCTGGTGCTCGGCTTCCTCGATGGTCATGCCGTCGACATGATCGATCTTCTCGCCGACCTTGTAATCCTCGAACCGGTGCGGGCTGCCGGCGAGGTCCTCGTCCCAGCCCTCGATATCGAGAAGCGGCACGGCATCGCCGAGCATGTCCGGCTTCAGGGCGGCGGGCAGATGGGGCACCACGGCCTCCGGCGCCGGAGTGGCGGTGTCGCGCTTGCGCACCATCACCCAGCGCACATAGTCGAGCACCTCGACGCCATCCTGGTTGGTGCCGACCGAGCGGACATAGACGACGCCGGTCTGGCCGTTGGAGTTCTCCTTGAGGCCGATGACCTCGGAGACCGTGGACAGGGTGTCGCCCGGATAGACCGGCGCCAGGAAGCGGCAGCCGGCATAGCCGAGATTGGCGACGGCATTCAGCGAGACGTCCGGCACGGTCTTGCCGAAGACCACATGGAAGGTGACCAGGTCATCCACCGGGCCCTGCGGGTAGCCGAGGGCTTCCGCGAAGGCGGTGGACGACTGCACCGCAAAGCGGCCACCATAGATCGCCTGATAAAGGGCGACATCGCCGGTCGTCACCGTGCGCGGCGTCGCGTGGCGCAGCACCTGGCCGATCTCGAAGTCCTCGAAGAAATTGCCCGGATTGGTCTTCGTCATCTTTCGTCTCGCCTCATGGCCCTCGACCCGCCTTCCGTTATCGGTCGGATTCCCGCCGAGGCAAGATGACAGACGGCGATCGGGCGATTCCCGCGCGGATGTGCGGTGCGGTATGACGCCCGGAGGCCGCCAAAGCGAGGCAAACCGGGGCCTCCCGCAGGCCCGGCCCTTGCTTTTCCTTGACAGACGGTCGCGCTCTCCCTATGGAACCGCATCCTCCGATCCTGGTCCCGTGTCCGTCCGAGACGCTGGCGGCGCGGAGAAACGTGCGGGTGGTGCCATTTCCGGCGCCGGGCCCGGCATCTTTGCGGAATCAAACCTCTCCCGGCCCCCGCGCGGATCCCGCGCCGGTGACGTCTCCCGGGAGACCTGAAGAAAAGAAGGTGAGCCCATGTCCCGGCGCTGTGAACTGACCGGCAAGGCCGTCCAGACCGGCCACAATGTGAGCCACGCCAACAACAAGACCAAGCGCCGGTTCCTGCCGAACCTGTGCGCCGTCACGCTGATCTCCGACGTGCTGAACGAGCGCGTCCGTCTGCGCGTTTCGGCGTCGGCCCTGCGCACCGTCGAGCATCGCGGTGGCCTCGATTCCTTCCTCGTGAAGGCCAAGTCCGGCGAGCTGTCCGATCGCGCGGCCCTGCTGAAGCGCCGCGTCGAGCGCGCGCTCGCCAGCGAGGCGGAGACCGTGGCCGCCTGAGCGGCCGCATCCGGCGGGAATCGGGAGGCGCATCCATGACGGCGAAGACCGGCTTCACCCTCCGGGACCTCGTGCCCGGGGTCGTGGCCATGACCCTCGTCGTGGTGGCTTCCAATATTCTCGTCCAGTATCCCGTCGAGGCGACGGTCGGCCGGCTCAATCTGGCCGACCTGCTCACCTGGGGGGCGTTCACCTATCCGGCGGCCTTCTTCGTCACCGACATGACCAACCGGCGCTATGGTCCGACCATTGCCCGGCTTGTCGTTGTGGCGGGCTTTGCCGTTGCGGTCGCCCTCTCGGTCTATCTGTCCACGCCGCGGATCGCCATTGCCTCGGGCTCGGCCTTCCTCGTCGGCCAGCTTCTGGACGTGACCGTCTTCAACCGGCTGCGCCGCACCTCCTGGTGGCGCGCGCCGCTGGCGGCCTCGATCTTCGGCTCGATGCTGGACACGGTGCTGTTCTTTTCCCTCGCCTTCTCGGCGACCGCCGGATTCCTCGGTCCCGATGATGCCTTCGCGCTGGAATCGGCCCCGTTCGTCGGGCTTTTCGCCCACGACGTGCCGCGCTGGATCTCCTGGGCGGCGGGCGACTTCAGCGTGAAGATGCTGGCGGCACTGGCTTTCCTGATCCCCTACCGGGCCCTGCTCGGTCTGGTCGGCGCCTGGACCCCGGCGCCGCGCCGCAGCTGAACTCTCCGGTTGCAAGAGGCAGGTCCGGGACGGGCGCCCCGCGGGACGCCCGTTTTCCGTTTGCCGGATCTGTTCCGCTCGGGAAATCTTGTTCACCGGTGGACAGGACGAATGGACAAGGCGTCGGATTCGGTGCTACTTATTTGACCGTGGCCCGCAGGGAGGCGACGATCCCTTGCGCCATCGTCGGACATCAGTCCTGTCCGTCCGAAAAAGTCAAAATAGGGGAGTTCGTCGCCTTCGGTCCGTGACGTCAGGCGTGTTTTCGCTGAGCGGAGATGTGATGCTCCGTCTGTCGTGGACGTTTCCCGATCAGTTTTGGTTCCCTCTCGCTCCTGCCCCCGAAGGAGCGAGGCGGAGAGACGGCGCGGAACTCCGGTGATTCCCCCAATCCCGGTCTTGAACGCGCGCCATCTCGACTCATCGTGTCTCGGGTCGCAGTCCCCCGAAGCACCCAGGGCATGATGAGCTTCCGGCGGGGTCGCGCTGGCCCCTGCGCGCGACCCCCCCCCCCCCCCATAGCCTCCCCGCCCCAACCGGCCCCCCCCCGCGGGCCATGGGCGCCGCCCACAGCCCGCCCCCCCCAAATGCCGGGGGCG
>JBBSSF010000214.1:0-6382 GCA_038242345.1 Hyphomicrobiales bacterium | reverse complement strand
TAATACCAAAGATCCTTGAAAAGGACTCTTTGCTATTCCGATGCGGATTTCTCATGTCCTTGGAGCATATGAGAAATTCGCTGTCCTTCAGGCGCTAAGGTGCGGTCAGCACTTCATGCGCCTGGTATAAGGGGCGCGGGGCGGTCCCGGATCACCGGGACCGCGAGATCGGCCTGCCCGGAAGGGCGGGTCAGGATGCCTCCGCGCAGGCCGGGTCCGGCGTCAGCCGGTAGACGGCGACCGGGGCCGGAAAGCCGCGCGGCAGGAAGGTGCCGGCCGGGATCGCCTCGTCGGGAACGAGGGCGGCCATTTCCGCCGACAGGGTCACCAGGGCGCCGATGGTCTTGCCATGATCCTCCAGCCGGCTGGCCAGATTGACCGCCGGGCCGATCACGGTGAAATCCAGCCGCGAGAGGGCGCCGATGTTGCCATAGAACACGTCGCCCACATGGAGGGCGAAGCCGCAGGCGAGATGGGCCGAGGCCGGATGGCGCGGGCAGCCGACGCCCAGGGTGCGCAGGGTCTGGCGCGCGGCCGCTACCGCCCGGGCCGCGGCATCGGCCGCCTCGGCATCGCTGGTGAAGGGGAAGACGGCGAGCACGCCGTCGCCGATGAATTTCAGCACCTCGCCGCCATGGGCCTCCACGGCCGCGGCCACGGCGTCGAAATAATGGTTGAGCACGTCGAGGAGGAGCGGACCGTCCAGCCGGTTGGAGAGGGCGGTGAAGCCGCGCAGGTCGGCAAAGCAGATCACGGCGCGGATGGTCTGGCCGTCGCCGCGGCGGATCTCGCCCTTCAGCACCCGCGGTCCGGCCAGCCGGCCGACATAGGTGTCGAGCAGGGTCTGGCTCATCGCCTTCAGCCAGTAGAGTTCCAGGATCACCGACAGCGGCGGGGCGAGGGCGCGGAAGAAGGCGAGATGGTCCGGCGTGAAGCCGCCAGGGGCGCGGGTGGCGAAAGTGGCGCTCTTCGGCCAGCTCTGGGGCAGGCTGGCGGGCATGGCGAAATAGTCCGTCATCCCCATTTCCCGCAGCTCCGGGATGATGCCGAATTCGCCCGGCACCGGTTCCGGCGGGATCGGATTGTGCACGCTCTGGCCGTGCTCGTAGACCACCTTCAGCGGACTGGTCTTGTAGGGGGTGTCGAGCTCCGGGGTTGCCGGGAACAGGCGGGTGTCCATCACCCCGTCCTCGGTCCAGATGCGCATGGCCGCGCGCACGCTCGGGTGCAGCAGCGGCGAACCGGTGGTGAAGCGGGCGACGGGAATGCCGGCCGCATTCATCCGCTCGCACAGCTGGCGCACGGTCTCCGACAGGTCCGGGATCTTCGGCGCCTCGTCGCGGACCCAGACCAGCACGTCGTCCGGCGTTTGCGCCAGGAGGCTGGCGGGTGCGGGCGTCAGGGCGACAGGCGCGGGCAGCGACGGGGAAATCGTCATGGGAGCGTGTCCGGACCGCCGGGCACCGGGACCGCGATTCCGTCCGCTCTCCCGTCAGGGAGGTGCGGCCGGGGGACCGGACAGGGTGTGGCGGGAGGAAAAAAGGATCGCCGGACGGCATCCGGTCCCCCGGATGCCGCCCCGATGACGCCAAGATAGGATCGCGATCCCGCCCCGCCAAGGGGGCGCTCAGTCCCAGTCGGGGGCGAAGGTCGGATTGACCTGCCGGCCGTCCGGCCGCGCCAGCGCCCGGATCCGCGCCATCTCGTCGGCGGACAGCGTGATCGCCAGGGCGCCGAGATTTTCCTTCAGCCGCTCGACATGGGCGGTTTTCGGGATGACCACGACATCCGGATGGTTGAGCGCCCAGGCGAGCGCGATCTGGGCCGGCGTGACCCCGTGGGCGGCGGCGATCTCCGTCACCACCGGTTCGGTGACGATGTCGCCATGGCCGAGCGGGCGATAGGCGGTGAGGCTGAGGCCCAGCTCGTGCACGGCGGCCAGAAGCCGGCTCTGGTCGAGATAGGGGTGGAACTCGACCTGATCGGTGGCGAGCGGCTCGTCACAGGCGGCGATCGCCTCGCGCAGCAGGGCGGAGGGGAAGTTCGCCACCCCGATCGCCCGGGTGAGGCCGCGGCGCCTGAGGCCGGCCAGCGCCGGCATGGTGCGGGCGAGCGGCACGCCCCGGTTCGGCCAGTGGACCAGGAGCAGGTCGAGCCGGTCGAGGCCCAGCCGGGCGAGGCTCGCCTCCGCCGCGCGCGCCAGATCATCGGGCTCCAGCCGGTCGAACCAGATCTTGGTGGTGACGAACAGGTCGTCCCGGGGTACCCCGCTGATGCGGATGCCGGCGCCCACCTCGGCCTCGTTGCCATACATGGTCGCGGTGTCGATGTGCCGGTAACCGGCGGCGATGGCCGCGGCGACGAGATCCGATCCCGCCTCGCCGCCAAGACGATAGGTGCCGAGCCCCAGGGCGGGAATGTCGACACCGCCGGACGAGATGGTACGCATGGCCTCCTCCCGTTTCCCCGGCCGTCCGCGCCCCGGGGGGCGGCGGTCACGTCCGGATGTCCGGTCCGTCAGGGGAGGTGTCCGCGAGGGCGGTGGCCTCCGGCGCGGCCGGATCTTGCGTGTGCGGACAGGGCACGCCCGTGCCGCACGTTGAGAAGAGGATGGGGTCGGCAGGGGCGGGCCACAAGGGGGAGGACCGGAAGTCCGCCGTGTGCACAGCCCGATGCGGGTTGCGGGGGCACGCGAAAGGAAGGGGCCGGGCGGCCTCCGGCAGGGGAGGTCGCCCGGCGGTGTCCGCCCGGTGCGCGGGATCAGACGAACACGAAGTCGGCCGCCGAGAGGGAGGCGATGTCGACCCCCTTGAGGATCAGCCCGCCATCGAGGCCGGTGAAGGTGACGACGGTATCGCCGTTGCCGTCCGCCAGCATCACGTCGGAGAAGTTGGCGCCGTAGACGCGCAGGAGATCGACGCCGTCGGTGAAGTCGCCCACGGTGTCCCAGGCGTCGCCGCCGCGGAAGACGAACTGGTCCGCACCGTCCTCGCCCCACAGGGTGTCGTTGTCGGCGCCGCCGTCGAGCCGGTCATTGCCGGAGCCGCCATAGAGGACGTCCAGACCCTCGCGGCCCCACAGGATGTCGCTGTGGGCGTCGCCATAGAGCTGGTCATTGCCCTTGCCGCCATCGAGCCGGTCAGCGCCGTCGCCGCCGAAGAACTGCTCGCTGGCCACGCCGCCGGACAGGGTGTCGGAATAGACCGTGCCCTTGACCACCTCGATGCCGCTCAGCCGGTCGCCCTCGGCCAGACCGCCGCTGCCGGTGCCGGCCGCCAGATCGACCACCACGGCCGCGGTGGAGCCGTCATAGGAGACCATGTCGGAGCCGATGCCGCCATCCAGGGTGTCGGCGCCGAGGCCGCCGGTCATGTAGTCGCTGCCGGCGCCGGTCTCGATGCGGTCCGCGCCGTCGCTGCCATAGATGGTGTCCTGGCCCGACGAGCCGATGACGCCCTCGATGGAGCCGAGGATGTCGCCGGCCGCCTCGCCGGCGCTGCCGGTCTGGGTGGCGAGGTCGACGCCGACGCCGCTGGCGGCCCACTGATAGGAGGCCATGTCGAAGCCGTCGCCGCCGTGCAGATAGTCCGCCCCGGTGCCGCCATTCAGCACGTCGTCGCCGGTGCCGCCCATCAGCGTGTCCTGGCCATGGCTGCCGATCAGGGTGTCGGCACCGTCCATGCCATAGAGCTGGTCGCGGCCGTCCTCGCCGCTGATGCGGTTGTCGAGGGCGTTGCCATAGCCGGAGAAGTCGTCGGCGAGCAGGGCGGAGAGATTCTCCACATTGGCGGCCAGGGACCAGGCGGTGAGATAGCTGCGCACCTCGTCGATGCCGGCGCCACGACCTTCCGTGACGATATCGCTGAAGGAGTCCACATAATAGAGGTCGTCGCCGGCGCCGCCCGCCAGGGTGTCGATGCCGGTGCCGCCGTTCAGGGTGTCGGCCCCATCGTCGCCGCGCAGGGAGTCGTTGCCGGCCCCGCCGCTCAGCTGGTCGTTGTCGCCCTGACCCCACAGGGTGTCGTTGCCCGCTTCGCCCCGCAGGGTGTCATTGCCCTGACCGCCATAGATCCAGTCATTCTCGTCGCCGGCTTCGGCAAGGTCGTTGCCATCCTCGCCATAGAGGGTGTCGTTGCCGCCCTCGCCATAGAGGCTGTCATTCTCGCTGCCGCCCCAGGCACGGTCATTGCCGAGGCCGCCCCAGATGCTGTCGCTGCCGGCATCGCCCGAGAGGGTGTCGGCATCGGCCTCGCCAGAGAGCTGGTCGTGGCCGGCGCCGCCATAGAGGCTGTCGAAGCCGTTGCCGCCATAGAGAGAGTCGTTGCCGTCGTTGCCATGGAGCCGGTCGAGCCCGTCGAAGCCCTTCATCAGGTTGGCGGCACTGGCACCGGTCATCACGTTGGCCGCGGCATTGCCGAAGCCCGACTGGGTGCCGCCGGCCGACACCAGCGTCAGGTTTTCGAGATTGGCGCCGAGGATCTGGCCCGACAGGGTGGTCTCGATGGTGTCGGTGCCGCCGCCGGAATATTCGATCATCGTGCTGGTGCCGACCAGACGGTAGACGTCGTTGCCGGTGCCGCCGGAGAGGGTGTCGCCGCCGAAGCCGATCAGGAGATCGTTGCCGATGCCGCCATCCAGCGTGTCGGCCACGCCGCCGACGAGGGTGTCGTTGCCGTCCTCGCCATAGAGCCGGTCGGCATCGCCGTCGCCGGACAGCATGTCGTGGCCGTAGCCGCCCTTCAGGGTGTCGGTGCCGCCGCCCCCGTTCACGGTGTCGTCGCCATTCTCGCCGAGGAGGGTCTCGCCGCGCTGGGCGCCGGTGATCTGGTTGGCGAGGCTGTTGCCCTTGAGGGTGCCGCCGCCGGCCGGGGTCTCGAAGTCGAACGGATCGGCGCTCGGGGCATAGACGGTGGAGTCGACCACCAGATTTTCCACATAGGCGCCGAGGGTGTAGCTGACGCCGAGCAGCACCTGCACGGTGTCGGTGCCGCCGCCGCTCTCCTCGACGATGGTCACCTTGGCGTCGCCGCCGATGTTCCGGTAGAGGTCGTCGCCGGTGCCGCCCTGGAACAGGATCGTCTCGTTGTCGTCGACGGTCGCTTCCAGGGTATCGTTGCCGGAGCCGCCATCGGCGGTCCCCGTCGCGGACATGACGATGTAGTCGTTGCCGTCGTCACCGTCGACGTTGCCGATCTTGGCGAAATTGCTCAGATAGTCATTGTCCATGCCGCCGGCGATCGACTGCTCGTCGCCCCAGGCGGTGAGGGTGTCATCGCCCGAACCGCCATAGGCCTTGCCGAATCCGCCGGTGATGAAGTCGGTGCCGAGCCCCAGGTTGATGACGTCGTTGCCGCCTTCCCCCCAGATATAATCCGAGCCGCGGCCGCTCCAGAGGTGGTCGTTGCCTTCGCCGCCATAGAGCTGGTCGCTGCCGCTTCCGGTGGTGATGTCGTCGTTGCCGCCCAGCGCGTTGACGATGAAGTGGTCTCCGCTCTGGTTCGCCCAGGTGTTGTCATTCTCGGTGAGAGTAACCGTATAGGTGCCCATGGCCGTTCTGCCCCGTCTGTCGGCGGGACCATCCGGCCCGCCCGCCCGCGTCGGATGCGGGCGTGGTGTTGCGATGGAGACAGGATGGCAGGTCCCTGTTTCCCGCCGTCCGGGCCGGAACGAGGGGTGTGTTTCAACTGTTTCGGGCAAAGACCGGGATTGTGTCGACCAGCCCGGGCCGGGCACACGAAATGCCGGGCCCGCCACGCCCCCGGGAGGGGCCGCGGTGCAGTCATGCTAGGCACATAATACCAGGCGCACGAAGTACTGACCGCACCGTGCGCCTGAAGAACAGCGGATTTCTCATGTGCTCCAATGGCATGAGAAATCCGCACTCGAATACCAAAGAGTCCTCTTCGAGGATCTTTGGTATCAGCACCTCGTGCAGCCCGGACGTCCGCACCGGCCCGGTCCGCCTTCCGTTTCGGGGGCCTTCGGGATCAGCGCTCCGGCAGGCCGGTCACCCGGGCCAGCACCCGGCGGACATCCTCGGCGGCGAAGGGCTTGTCCAGGGTGACGAGATTGCCGTGTCCCTTCTCGGCGACCCGGGCGGGGCCGGCGAGGCTGTCGCCGGACACGAGCACGAACCGGCCGGCCAGCTCCGGCCGGATCTGGCGCACCCGCTCGATGAGGCCCAGCCCGTCCAGACCCGGCATGCGCAGGTCGGTGAACACCGCATCCACCGACCGGACCGCCAGGAAATCGAGGGCGGCGGCCGCGGGGGGGGGCCCCGCCCCCCCCGGGGCGCGACGCGCCAAGCGATCGGGCACCGGGTGGGGGCCGCCCGGGGGGGGCAAGGCGACCCGCCCGGGGGGGGCCGGGGGGGGGGGCGGGG
>JBBSSF010000213.1:0-6398 GCA_038242345.1 Hyphomicrobiales bacterium | reverse complement strand
TGGATGACGATCAGCCCCGTGGTGGTTGAGGAGAGGCCGAGCAGCCCGAGGGTCTGGGCCAGCGGCATCAGCACCACCTGGAACGGGATGAAGCAGCCGAACAGCAGCAGCGAGAAGATCACGTTGGCGCCGCGGAAGCGCCACTTGGTGAGGGCGTAGCCGTTCAGCGCGCCGACCGCCGTCGAGATCAGCACGGCCGGGATCGCCATGCGCACCGAGTTCCAGAAATAGGGCTGGAGCCCCGTGCAGTTGACGCCGACGCAGGCCTCTGACCACGCATAGCGCCAGGCATCGAAGGTGATGACCCGCGGCAGTTCGAGGAAGGAGCCGTCGCGGATCTCGTCCGGCGACTTCAGCGACGTGACCACCATCACGTACAGCGGCGCCAGATAATAAAGAGCGAAGAGGATCAGGATGGCATAGAGGAGGGCCCGGAGCAGGCCCTGTCCGGAGAGCCATCCGCCGCCGGCGCGCGTGCCGGAGGCCGGGGAAAGGGCGAGATCAGCCATGACGCGGCCCCCGCAGTTCCGAATAGAGATAGGGAACGATGATCGCCATCACGGTGGCCAGCATCATCATCGCCGAGGCGGCGCCGATGCCCATCTGGTCGCGCTGGAAGGTCATCGCGTACATGAAGGTCGCCGGCACGTCGGTGGCATAGCCCGGCCCGCCGCCCGTCAGCGCGATGATGAGATCGAAGCTCTTCACCGCCAGATGGGACAGGATGACGATGGCCGACAGGAACACCGGCCGGATCGACGGCAGGATGATGCCGAGATAGATGCGCGGCGCGCTGGCGCCATCCATCTGGGCAGCGCGGATGATGTCATGATCGACACCGCGCAGCGCGGCGAGGAACAGCGCCATCACGAAGCCCGATGACTGCCAGACCGCGGCGATCACCACGGTGTAGATCGCCATGTTCGGATCGACCAGCCAGCCGAAGGAGAAGCTCTCCCAGCCAAGGTCGCGCACCAGACGCTCCAGGCCGAGGCCGGGATTGAGGATCCACTTCCACGCCGTGCCGGTGACGATGAAGGAGAGGGCCATCGGATAGAGGAAGATGGTCCGCAGCACGCCTTCGGCACGGATCTTCTGGTCCAGCAGGATGGCGAGGAAGACGCCGATCACCAGACAGCTCAGGATGAACAGCGCGCCGAAGATGACCAGATTGGAGATGGCCACATGCCAGCGCTCCATCGCCCACAGGCGCTGATAGTTGATGAGCCCGGCAAGATCATAGTTCGGCAGCATCCGCGACTTCGAGAACGACACCCAGGCCGTCCAGCCGATGAAGCCATAGACGAAGACCAGCGAGACGAGGAAGGTCGGCATCACCACCAGCCGGGACAGGTTGTCCTGGAGGAGGCGCCGGAAGTCCCGATGCGGTGCGGCGGCGTGTGCGGGCGCACCGCGCGACACGGAGGCCGGAACGGTCGCCGCATCGCGGGGAAGGGCGGTCGGAGCCAAGGCCCGTCTCCTTCTGTGCGAATGAACAAGGGGGAACGCGCCGGTTCCGGCGCGGGCGCTCCTGGCGCATCTTCAGGCGTCATACCAGGCGCGCGAAGTGCTGACCGCACCCTAGCGCCTGAAGGGCAGAAGATTTCTCATATGCCCCAAGGACATGAGAAATCTGCATCGGAATACCAGAGAGTCCTCCTCGAGGATCTTTGGTATCACTCCCGCGCGCCCGAGGAGATGCGATGGCCCGGGATCCCGGAGCCTCTTTCCGCCTGCCGGAGCGCACGGACCGGAGGCTCGCGCGGACCGGTGCCCACGTCGCGTGAAACTGCTCGGGCCGGGGATGGAACCCGGAGGCGGGGTCAGGGCCTGCCGCTCGAAAACGGAGGCCGCCCGCCATCCGTCAGGCCGGGGACACGGGGAAAAGGCCGGACTGGGGATGGCGGGCGAGACCCCCCGCACGATCGCGGACATCGTCGCGGGGGGCGGACCGGGGAGAGGCGGTCAGCCCTTTGCGAGCTTGACCGCTTCGGCGAGCTTCTTCACGGCATCTGCCGAGCTCATGTTCGAGTTGAAGTGCTGGGTGACCACGTCGACGATGGCGCCCTCGACATTGCCGGGCAAGGCCATCTTGTGGGCAAAGGACAGCACCAGGGCATTGTCCTTCTGGGTCGCTTCCAGATCCGCCTTCGACTTCTGGGCACAGGCATCGAACTTCGACAGGTCGACGACGGTGGAGGCGGGAATCGAGCCCTTCAGCAGGTTGAACTCTTCCTGGAACTTGTCACCCATGATGAGCTTGGCGAGCAGCTGCTGGCCGGCCTGGGCGTTCTTGTCCTTCACCTTGAACATGGCGAAGGAGTCGGAGTTCAGCGAATAGGCGAGGTTGCCGGGCACCTCGGCGCAGAGATAGTCCTTGCCCGGCACCTTGCCGGCGGCCGAGAACTCGCCCTTGGCCCAGTCGCCCATGATCTGCATGGCCGCCTGACCATTGATGACCATGGCGGTGGACAGGTTCCACTCGCGGCCGGAGAAGTTCGGATCCACATAGCCGCGGATCTTGCGCATCTGGTCGAACACCTTGACCATGGTGTCCGAAGTCAGCGCCTTCTCGTTGCCTTCGACGATGGCTTCCCGGTAGAAATCCGCGCCGCCGATGCCGAGAACCACCGCCTCGAAGATGGTGGCATCCTGCCAGGGCTGGCCGCCATGGGCGATCGGCACGATGCCGGCGGCCTTCAGCTTGTCGGCGGTGGCGTTGAACTCGTCCCAGTTCTTCGGCACCTCGGCGCCGACCTTGGCCAGCACGGCCGGATTGACCCACAGCCAGTTGACCCGGTGAATGTTGACCGGCACGGCGACATAGTCGCCTTCCGGCTTCAGCACGGTCTGGAGGACGGGCGGGATCTTGGCATTCCAGTTCTCGGCCTTGGCGACGGGATCGAGATCGGCAAGCACGCCTTCCTCGGCCCAGTTGGCGATGGCCGGGCCCTTCAGCTGCACGGCGCCGGGGGGATCACCGGCGAGCACCCGGGAGCGCAGCACGGTCATGGCCGCATCGCCGCCGCCACCGGCCACCGGCGCATCGACCCACTTGCCGCCATGGGCCTCGAAATCCTGCTTGAGCGCCCGCGCGGCCGCAGCCTCGCCACCGGAGGTCCACCAGTGCAGGACCTCGACGGTGGGCTGGTCGGCGGCGAGCGCCGGACCGGCGAGAAGGCCGGCCAGGGCCGTGGTGGCCACGAAAAGACGGGTTCCCCTGGTGCGAAGCGTCATCTGGTCTTCCTCCCGGATGGTCGGCTGCGGTTCCTCTCCGCCGCCTTCTTTGCGCCATCCTGCCCGGCCCGGCGTTTTCGTGCACCGCTTTCCGCGTAACGGAATGTTTCAGCCGGTGCCGGCGATACCGGCCGTTACACGAAAGTTCCCGCGGGCGTCACAATGCGGTCGTGGCCGCTTGCCCATGAGGACAGGATGGCGCCACAAAGAAACCGGTCCGGTCCGGTCCGTGGCGGGATCCGGCCACAGGGAGAAGGCAGGCGAGGGGATGAGCATGGACGGGGCGGTTGTTGCCGATATCGGCGGAACGAATGCGCGCTTCGCCTGGATCGGTGCGGACGGACGTCCGGTCGGGGAACGCTCGCTGCGGGTGGCCGATTATCCCGGCCTGATCGAGGCGCTGGACAGCTTCCGCGCCGGCCGGCGGGTCCGCGCCGCCTGCGTTGCCATGGCCTGCCCGGTCGAGGACGAGGAAGTCCATCTCACCAATGCGGATTTCGGCTTCACCAAGACCGCCGTCCGGCGCCATTTCGGCCTCGACACCTTCGAGGTCATCAATGACTTCACCGCCCAGGCCCTGGCGATGCCCCATCTGGCGGCCGACGAGGCCGTCACCATCGGCCCCGATCTCACGGCCCCGACCGGCCCCATGGCCGTGCTGGGCCCCGGCACCGGGCTCGGCGTTTCCGGTCTCCTGCCGGTGGACGGGCGATGGGTGCCCATCTCCGGCGAGGGCGGGCATGTCTCCTTCGCCCCGCGGGATGCCGCGGAGTGCGAGATCCTGATGGTGCTGACCCGCCGCTTCGGCCGGGTCTCGGTCGAGCGGATCCTGTCCGGGCAGGGGCTGGTGGACCTCCACACCGCCCGGGCCGAAATCGCCGGCCGCCCCTTCGCCGAAGCCCCCGCGGCCGCCGACATCACCGGCGGTGCGCTCGCCGGCGAGCCCTTCGCAAAGGCGACCATCGACAGCTTCCTCGGCATCCTCGGCGGCCTTGCCGGCGATCTCGCCCTGACGCTCGGCGCCTTCGGCGGCGTCTATATCGCCGGCGGCATCGTCCCCCGGGTGCGTCCGCTGCTGGAGAACAGCCCGTTCCGCCGCCGCTTCGAGGACAAGGGCCGCATGGGCCGGCTGCTCGCCCGGGTGCCCACCCGGCTGGTGGTCGCGCCGTGGCCGGCCCTCGTCGGCTGCGCCGCCCGCCTGCGGGAGCGCACCGTCGCCTGATACCAGGCGCACGAAGTGCTGACCGCACCGCGCGCCTGAAGATCAGCAGATTTTCCATATGCCCCAAGGACATGGAAAATCTGCACCGGAATACCAAAGAGTCCTTTTCAAGGATCTTTGGTCTGAGATGGCCGGACCGGATGCCAGGCGAGGCCTGTCGATGCCCGCCGCGCGGCTGACGATTCGCCAAGGATCGCGCGCCTCGGGCGACGGCCGCTTCTTCTCCCTGCGGGAGCGGACGCGCCGCCGCCTGGGCCCGGTCCGGCTTGCAGATCGGCCTTGAGTTCGCCGCAGTTGGAAAATAAGGTCTCCATACTATTTGCCTCGTCGGTCTCCGGAGGGCGCCCGAGCGGTGGCCGGAAGCCGGGGTCTGCGACCCGTTCCGTGGACGGCCCGCCGGCTGCCCCGCGGCTGGGGCTGTCCATCTTCTGGGGGCCGACCGTCCGCGGTGGCTCCGGCTTCCGTGAGCGTCATGACGAATCTCGCTTCTCCGTCCGGCTCGTTGAGTGCGCCCTCGGCGGCGCCGCCCTCCCTGGCGCTGCTGGCCGTGCTGGCGAGCATCCCGTCGCTCGCCTCCAACATCCTGCTTCCCTCCCTGCCGGCGATCCGCAGCGAGTTCGACACCGCCACCACCACGGTGCAGCTCACCATCTCGGTGTTCTTTGCCGGCCTTGCCGTCGGGCAGATCCTGATGGGGGCGCTGTCGGACCGTTATGGCCGGCGGCCGGTGATCCTGGTGGGCACGGCGCTGGTCGTCGGCGGCTGCGCGCTGGCCTCGGTTGCCGGCAGCATCGGCATGCTGCTGGTCGCCCGTCTGCTGCAGGCGCTCGGCGGCGGCGCCGGGGCGGCGATCTCGCGCGCCGTGGTGCGCGACAGCTATCCGCGCGAACGCTCCGCGGCGGTGATGGGCTATCTGATGATGGCGATCTCCGTCGGGCCGATGCTCGGACCAGCGCTTGGCGGCGTGATCGAGGATCATTTCGGCTGGCGGGTCGGGTTCGAGACACTGACGGCGCTGTTCTGCGTCATCTTTGTCATCATCTGGTTCAGTCTCGAAGAGACGAATCCTCTGGCACGGCGCTCCACCAATGGCTTCGGCGGGCTGATACGCAATTTCGCCGTCCTTGCCCGCGAGCCGACCTTCCGGAAATATTGCCTGACGCTGAGCCTGTCCTCGTCGGTCTACTTCTCCTTCATCGGTGCCGGACACCATGTGGCGACCCATGTGTTCGGGCTGACGCCGTCGATGTTCGGCATCTCGATGGTCACCCTGTCCATCGGCTTCCTGATCGGCGGCTACAGCGCCGGCCGCATGGTGGCGCGCTTCGGCATCGTCAAGGCGATCTGGATGGGCAACGCCGTGACCCTGGTCGGGCTGGCGATCATCGTCGCGCTCTTTGCCGCCGGGGTGAACCATCCCCTCAGCCTGTTCCTGCCCATGGTCATCATCGGCTCGGGCAATGGCGCTCTGGCGCCGACGGCAACTGCCGGCGCCGTCAGCGTGCGGCCGGATCTGGCGGGTGCCGCCTCGGGCCTCACCGGCTTCCTGCAGATCGGGGTCGGCGCCCTCACCACCGTGCTGATGGGCATCCTGATCGACTTCGGCCTCTGGGATGGCACGGCCTGGGTGCTGGTCGGCTCCATGGCGCTGTTCGGCGTGCTGTGCTTCATCGCCAGCCGCTTCCTGCCCGCCGACCGCTGATACCAGGCGCACGAAGTACTGACCGCACCTTAGCGCCTGAAGAACAGCGAATTTCTCATATGCTCCAAGGACATGAGAAATCCGTATTTGAATACCAAAGAGTCCTCTTCGAGGATCTTTGGCATGAGAACGCGCCTCGTTCCGCCTGTCCCGGGACGCGGAAAGAGGCTTTCGACCTCGAGGGCGGGCAGCTTGCCCCAGATGGACCGGCTCCGTGTCGCCGGGAAATGCTCCGCA
>JBBSSF010000212.1:0-6405 GCA_038242345.1 Hyphomicrobiales bacterium | reverse complement strand
CGGCCTCAGCCCCGACGCCCCGCCCTTCCGCGACATCGTGCGCCGCTATCCGCCCGAGGATCTGGCCGAAGCCTTCGGTGAGGGCGTCTCCACCGGCCATCCCGAGATGCCGGAATTCGAGCTGACGCCCGAGCAGATCGACGGCCTGATCGCCTATCTGAACACGCTGCTGCCGCCCTCCTGAGGCGCGGCCTCCGGGCCCTTCGGGTGTCACCCCATGCCCACACCCGCGGCCGAACCGGCGCCGGGAGGAAGTTGACCGATTGCGACAGGAGAGGCGCTTCGTTTACCGTCCGCCAAGCATGAGACGGGACGACGCCCCGTCATCCCGTTCACGATCCGGTACCGTCGATGCGTGCACCCCTCCTTGCCGGCCTTCTGGCCACCGCCCTTGCCGCCGGCCCGGCGCTCGCCGCCGACCTGCCCGCCAGCCCGCCGGCCGAGCCGGCACCGGCCGCGATCACGCCGGCCTCGGACTGGAAATTTCAGGTCACCCTCTATGGCTGGGCGACGGCGCTGGACGGCACCCTCGGGGTGCGCGGGCTGAAGCCGGCCAAGGTGGACATGACCGCCGGCGACGTGCTGTCCAACCTCAACGGCGCGCTGATGGGCTCCTTCCTCGCCCAGAACAGCAACTGGACCATTCTCCTCGACCTCATCTATGCCGACGTGTCGGACACGGTGCATCTCGGCCCGCGCGGCAGCGCCACCGCCAAGATGTCGCTGCAGCAGATGATCGGCTCCGGCATCCTCGGCTACCGGCTGCCGGTGGGCCTGCCGGACACCATGCGCCTGACGGGCACCGTGGGCTTCCGCTACCAGCATCTGGACGGCAGCCTGAAGCTCACCGGCCCGGGCGGGCGCCACAGCTTCGGAGATACCGGCGTCCAGGACTGCATCGACCACACGGTGGGCATGAACTATCAGGTCTAATTCACAGACAAGGTGTTCCTCAACGTGATCGGCGACGTCGGCGGCTTCGACGTGTCCTCGCGCCTCACCGCCCAGGGCTTTGCCGCCATCGGCTACCGGTGGACCCCGAGCTTCTCCACCTCCCTCGGCTACCGGGCGATCTATACCGATTATGTGAAGGGCGGCTTCGAATACGACATCACCCAGCATGGCGTGTTCGCCGGCGCGGCCTACCGGTTCTGAACCCGCCCCCCGGGGGGGGCAGGATTTCCGCGCGAATGCGCCGGGTCCGGCAGGCCCCCGAGCCGGCGGGAAAGCCGTCTTTCCGCCGGCGCGCCGGGAGGCCGCACCGGGCGGCCGGGTGATCCGGCACCGGCGGCTGTGCGGGAATGCCGCCTCGGCCTGGGTCGGGCCCTGCTTGACACCTGCGGCCTTTCCGGGCCGACTGGCAGACAGGGCGCCCGGGCCGGCCGGGATCCGTCCGACCTGCCCGCTTCCCGCCTGAAGGAGATCCGCTGATGGCCGCCAAGTCCGCCCCTCCCGAGACGGGGGACGGCCATCCGGAAAGCCGGACGGGCGATGCGCCGCCGCGCGGCCGCTCCGTCGCCCGGCGCCTGTTCGCCAGCCAGGACAACGAGCGCCGGCGCGAGATCCTCGAAGCCGCGGCCCTGCTGTTCGTCGAGCGCGGCTATGCCGCCACCTCCATCCGCGACATAGCCGAGCGCGTCGGCCTGCATGGCGGCTCCCTCTATTACCACATCCGCTCCAAGGACGCCCTGTTCGTGGAGATCCACGATGTGGCGCTGGAGGATGCGGCGGCGCGGATCCGCTCGGAAATCGCCGCCCATGACGATCCGTGGGACAAGCTGGAAGTCATCTGCGTGCAGATGCTGGAAACCCAGCTCGACCCGGCCTCCATCACCATGCCGCTGATGAATGATTTCCGCGCGGTGCCGCCGGAGGTGCGGGCGCGTCTGGTGGCCCGGCGCGACGCCTTCGAGCAGATGGTGATCGACGTCATCGACCTGGTGCCGCTGGATCCGGCGATCAATCGCAAGATGTTCCGCATCCTGCTGCTCAACCAGATCAACGCCGTCGCCTCCTGGTACCGCCCGGGCGGCAGCCTGAGCCCGGCCGACATCGCCCGCGAGATCATGAAGATCTACCGGCACGAGCGGCCGGCAGCCGGGGGCTGAGCCCCGCCCGCGGTGCCCGCCTCCGGCCTCTCCCGCGACGCCCGACCGCGCGGCCGGCCCCTTCCCGCGCCCCTCCCCGCGCCCCGTCCCGATGACAGGGCAACCTGCGTCCATCGGGTAAAGTACGCCCTCCTCCGCCCGCTTGACGGGCGCCCGGCTTTCTGGTGATCTCCGTTGTAACGATCGTTTGGTACATCGCGACCCGACGACGACGCCTCCGGGAGGATCCTGCCATCGGGCGCCCTGTGCGTCCGGTTCCGTGTGTCCGTGCCCGTCCGCTTCCGGCAAAGGGGCCGGCGGAGGTCTCCCGAAGGTCCAGCTCTGACCCGCCGGCCTGTCCGGGCCGGCTTCCGGGAGTTCCCTGATGCGCGCAGCCTATCTCGTCGACTATCAGCGCAGCCCCTTCACCCCCGCCATGCGCGGGGCGCTGGCTGCCACCCGCCCCGACGACCTCATGGCCGCCGTCATCAAGTCCGTCGTTGCCCGCACCGGTGTCGATCCCTCGGCGATCGAGGACGTGATCCTCGGCTGCGCTTTCCCCGAGGGCGAGCAGGGCCTCAACATCGCCCGCACGGCCTCCCTCATCGCCGGCCTGCCGCTGTCGGTCGGCGGCGTCTCGGTCAACCGCTGGTGCGGCTCGTCCATGCAGGCGATCCAGATGGCCGCCGGGGCCATCGCCATGGGCGCCGGGGACCTGTTCATCGCCGGTGGCGTCGAGGCCATGAGCCGGGTGCCGATGATGGGCTTCAACCCGATGCCGAACCCGGACTGGAGCGACGAGCTGCGCGCCTCCTTCCTCAACATGGGTCTGACGGCGGAAAATGTCGCCGCGCGCTACGGACTCTCCCGGGAAGAGCAGGACGCCTACGGCCTGAAGAGCCAGGAAAAGGCGCTGGCCGCCGCGGCCGACGGCCGC
Source organism: Hyphomicrobiales bacterium (assembly GCA_038242345.1). GTDB lineage: Bacteria > Pseudomonadota > Alphaproteobacteria > Rhizobiales > Segnochrobactraceae > JBBSSF01. The sequence goes on along the minus strand of JBBSSF010000212.1, from coordinate 3,381 downwards.
CTCGCCGCCGAGATCTCGCCGGTGGAAACCGCCGCCGGCCCGGTCACCGCCGATGGCTGCCCGCGGGCGACGTCGATGGAAAAGCTCGCCACCCTGAAGACGGTCTTCCGGAAGGACGGCAGCGTGACGGCGGGCAATGCCTCGCCGCTCACCGACGGCGCCTCGGCCGTGCTCGTCGCCTCCGAGGAGGCCGTGCAGGCCCACGGCCTCACCCCGCTCGCCCGAGTGGTGACCTATGCCATTTCCGGCTGCGCGCCGGAGGTGATGGGCCTCGGCCCCATCGAGGCGACGCGCAAGAGCCTGAAGCGGGCCGGCATCACCGCCGCCGATGTCGACGTCATCGAGATGAACGAGGCGTTTGCCGCCCAGGTGCTCGCCTGCTGTGCCGATCTCGACGTCGATCCGGCGCGTCTCAACCGGGATGGCGGCGCCATCGCCCTCGGCCATCCGCTCGGCGCCACCGGCGCCCGGCTGGTCGGCAAGGCGTCCCAGCTCCTGAAACGCGACGGCGGCAAATATGGCCTCGCCACCCAGTGCATCGGTGGCGGCCAGGGCATCGCCATGATCGTGGAGGCCGCATGATGACCGGGATCCGCAAGGCTGCCGTCATCGGCGCGGGCACCATGGGCTCCGGCATCGCCGCCCATCTCGCCAATGCCGGCATCGAGGTCGTGCTGCTCGATCTGGATGCCAGCGTCGCCGCCGGTGGCGTCCAGCGCCAGATCAAGGCCCATGGCTTCATGGACCCGGCCTTTGCCAGCCGCATCACCACCGGCTCGACGGTGACCGACCTCGCCCTTGTCGAGGGCGCGGACTGGATCATCGAGGCGGTGGCCGAGCGTCTCGACATCAAGCAGGCGCTCTATGCGGCGCTGGAGACCCACCGCAAGCCCGGCGCGGCAGTCTCCTCCAACACCTCGACGATCCCGCTCGCCCATCTGATCGAGGGCCGCAGCGACGATTTCGCAGCCCACTTCCTCATCACCCACTTCTTCAATCCGCCGCGCCACATGCGGCTGCTGGAGATCGTCACCGGGCCGCGCACCGAGCCGGCGACGGCGAGGAAGATCGAGGATTTCGCCGACATCCGCCTCGGCAAGGGCGTCGTCATCTGCCGCGACACCCCCGGCTTCATCGCCAACCGCATCGGCTGCTACTGGATGGCGGCCGGCGTCAACGAGGCGATCGCCCTCGGCATCACGGTCGAGGAAGCGGATGCGGTCATCGCCAGGCCCTTCGCCATTCCGGCCACCGGCATCTTCAGCCTGACCGACCTCGTCGGCGTGGACCTGATGCCCTATGTGCTGCGCTCCCAGCAGGAGAGCCTGCCGGCCGACGACGGCATCCAGAGCTACGCCGCCGAACCGGCGGTGATGACGAAGATGATCGCTGCCGGCCATCTCGGCCGCAAGGCGGGCGCCGGCTTCGTGCGCGTCTCGGCCGACCGCAAGAGCCGCGAGGTGATCGACCTTGCCAGCGGCGACTATCGCCCGCAGCAGAAGGTCGTCTCGCCGAGCCTTGAGGATTCCAAGGGCGACGCCCGGGCGCTGCTTCTCCATCCCGGCCTCGGCGGCCGCTATGCGCTGGCGGTGATGGGCAACACCCTCGTCTATGCCGCCCTGCACGCCCCGGAGATTGCCGCCTCGCCGGCCGATGTCGATACGGCCATGCGCCTCGGCTATGGCTGGGGGCTCGGGCCGTTCGAGCTGATCGACCGGATGGGCGCCGCCTGGTTCGCCGATCTGGTGGCCGGCACCGGCGGCGTCGTGCCGCCGCTCCTCAAGGAAGCGGTCGCCGCCGGCGGCTTCTACAAGGTCATCGACGGCGTGCGCTCGGTGCTGATGCCGGGCACCGGCGCCCATGTTCCGGTGGCGCTGCCGGACGGCGTGATCTCGCTGCCGGCCCTCGATCTCAAGCGCGCGCCGGTGATGGCGGAACAGGCCGCCGAGCTGATCGACCTCGGCGATGGCGTCGCCTGCTTCTCGCTGAAGACCAAGATGAACACCTTCGGGCCGGATGCCTTCGCGGCCCTGCACAAGGCGCTGGAGATCACCGGCCGCGACTTCCGCGCCCTCGTGATCGGCGGCGAGGGGACGGTGTTCAGCGCCGGGGCCGACCTGCGCGCGGCGCTTGCCATGAGCGAGGCCGGCGACCGGGCCGGGCTCACCGCCTTCGTCGACGAGGGGCACCGGGCGTTCGACGCCATCAAGTACGCGCCCTTCCCCGTGGTGGCGGCCCATGGCGGGCTGGCGCTCGGCGGCGGTTCGGAGGTGATGCTCCACTGCGACCGCATCCGCGCCTTCTCGGAGGCGACCATGGGCCTCGTCGAGACCCGGGTGGGCATCCTGCCGGGCTGGGGCGGCTGCAAGGAACTCCTCGCCCGCTTCGCATCCTCCCCCGACACCGTGCACGGCCCGGTGGCGCCGGCGCTGGCGGTCTTCGACGTCATCTTCCCGGCAAGGACCTCCAGCTGCGCCTTCGATGCCCGGCGCATCGGCTTCCTGAAGGCCGCGGACGCCATCAGCATGAACAGGGACCGGCTGATTGCCGACGCGAAGGCCGATGCCCTTGCACTCAGTGGTGGCTATGCGGCGCCGGAAAGGGCACTCTTCGCCCTCTCCGGTCCGTCGGGCCGGGCGGCACTCCGCAACGTGATCGATGCGGCGGCGGATGCCGGCCGGATCAGCGCCCATGACCGGGTGATCGCCGAGGCGCTGGCGGTGGTGCTCACCGGCGGGGCCGATGCCGATCCGGTGCGGCCGCTGACGGAAGAGGCCGTGGAGACCCTGGAGCGCGAGGCCTTCCTCGACCTCGTGTTCCGCGAACCGACGCGCGAGCGGATGCGGGCGATGATCGCCACCGGCAGGCCGCTGCGCAACTGATGCCGGGACGCGAAGTGCTGACCCGCACCCGCGTTCCTGAAGACCAGCGGATTTCTCATCTGCGCCAGGGGCATGAGAAATCCGCACCGGAATACCAAAGGATCCTCGTCAAGGGCCTTTGGGCATGACTGCCCTCCCCGCCCTGACCGGCGGGGAGACACGCCGAACGGGGGCCCGTCCGGCCAAGCTTCCCATGACACCCGGATGCCTCCGGATCCCTCCGGGTGTCGTGGCCGACCTGCCCCCCGGGCTCCTGACGGCTCCTCTTGTGTCCCGGCCGTCAGGAGCCAACTCTCGACCGGCCGCTGCCCGGCCCGCCGGGAGCCATCGCCATCCACCCGTCCCGGCGCATCCGTCGCACTGTTCCGGGACGGCAAACCGCCGATCTGAGACCGGAGATCCTTGAAGGGACGCTCGGGTATCCCGATGCGGATTTCTCCTGCCCCTGGCGCAGATGAGAAATCCGCTGGTCTTCAGGCGCGTGGGTGCGGTCAGCACT
>JBBSSF010000211.1:0-6414 GCA_038242345.1 Hyphomicrobiales bacterium | reverse complement strand
GCCACCGGCATGCCCTGGATCTCCATGCCGAGCACGATGTTGTCGAGCACGGTCCGCCACGGCAGCAGCAGGTCCTTCTGCAGCATGTAGCCGACCCGGCCGATGGTGCCGGTGGCATCCTCGCCGTCGATGAGCACCCGGCCCGAGGACGGGATCTGCAGACCGGCGACGATGTTGAAGATCGTGCTCTTGCCGCATCCGGAAGGTCCGATGAGGCTCACGAACCGTCCGGCCTTGATATCGAGATTGACCGGAGCCAGAGCCTGAAATGAGCCTGTGGCCGTGGCGAAGGTCATGGACAGGTTTTCGAGGCGCAGCTTTGACATCGACGTTCTGAAACTCCTGGGTCCGGTCGGGTATCCGGGGGGAAATGACACCCGACAACCAGAGGAAGGGCGAGCGTCCTCGGCGAGGACGATGGATCAATCGGACGCGGCCCTCATTAGGACCGATGATGAGGAAGCGCTTGACTGGACAACAAAAAAGCAAGCTCCGTGCCACAACCAGATTATGGTTTTGAATCAAATGGTTGGCCTGATGCCCTGCTGCCAGGACAGGCACCGGTGGGCCCGCCCCGCCCCTCGGGCCGGACAGTTTCCGCCGGCCGGTCCCCGGCCGGGCGGAGCGGGGGCCCGGCCCCGGGAGGCGCGGAATCCGCCCCCTTCGGACAGGCGGAGGGAGGCCGTTCCGCGGTCCGGCCCCCGCTCCGGCGGGCGGGAGCGCCCCGCCGCCCGCACAACGGGCGTGCCAGCCGGGCCCATCGGGCCATCCCGGCAGCCTGCCGGGCCCTCGGGACAGGCAGAAAGCGGCCACTGCGCGGGATTTAGGCATGTCCGGACAGACGGGAAAGCCAGATCTGGCAGTGAAAACAGAGTGTTCGGCCCGCCTATTAGGGGACCTAATAATTTGGGGGTGCGACTGGTTATCAGATGTGCCACGCTCTGGGGATCGGTGAGACTTCCGGGACAGGCCATGAAGGCGCAGCCGCGACCCGCCGGGTCGCCCTCTCCCCCGTTCGATCTTCGCGCGCTGGAGATTTTCGTTGCCGTCTGCAATGCGCGCAGCATGTCGCGGGCAGCGGCCCTGCTCGGCATCACCCAAGGGGCGGTGTCCCAGCAGATCGCCAAGCTGGAGGCCAATCTCGGCCTGCGGCTGGTCGCGCGCGGCGGTCGGGATCTCGGCCTGCTGCCGGCCGGCACCAACCTCCTGTTCCACGCCCGGCGGATCCTGGAGGATGTGCGGCTGTGCGAACAGTCGCTCCAGCGCTTCAGCGGCTTCAGTTATCCCGACGTGTCGCTCGGCATCATCAACACGATGAGCAAGCTCCTGTCCGCCCCGCTGATCGACACCCTCGACGGTGTGGTGGAGAACATCCACCTGCACACCTCCGTCAGTACCCGGCATCCGGAAGAGATGCAGGCGGACCGGATCGACATCCTGGTATCGGCGCAATATTTCGATCCGGATTTCTATGAGATCTATCCGGTGAGCAGCGAGCCGCTGATCCTGCTGTCGCCGGCGGAGGTGCCGACCGGCCGCGGCGTGGAGGGGCTGGCGCGGCTGGCCCAGACCCTGCCGGTGGCGCGCTTTTCAGGCAAGCGGCGCATCGGCGAGCTGAGCGGGGCCTATCTGCGCCGCAAGGGCATCGTCATCACCCGGGCCATGGAGTTCGACCAGACCGCCACCCTCATGGACCTGGTGCGGCGACAGGCCGGGTGGGCGATCGTCACGCCCTATTGCCTGTTCGATGCCGATCTCCGCCTGGACGGGCTCACCATCCGCCCGCTGCCGGCGCCGACGCCCTGGCGCGTCATCAATGTCGTCACCAAGCGCGGGCGCTTTGCCGAGCTGCCGGCGCTGCTGGCCGGCCGCTGCCGCGCGCATCTGGCCGGCGTCGTGCTGCCCCGGCTGGCCTCGCTCCTGCCGGCCGAATGCCTGCCGGTGATCGGGGCGCATGCCGGCGAGGACCCGTGAGCCGGCCCGCAAGTGCCGGCCGCACCCACGCGCCTGAAGGGCAGCAGATTTCTCATATGCCCCAAGGACATGAGAAATCTGCATCGGAATGCCAAAGAGTCCTCTTCGAGGGTCTCCGGGATCAGGCGGTCATGCGGTCGCCGCAATAGGGGTTGGTGGAGCGCTCGGCGCCGAAGGTGGAGGCCGGACCGTGACCGGGCAGGAAGGTGATGTCGTCGCCGAGCGGGAACAGCTTTTCGCGGATCATGCGGACGAGCAGATCCTGATCGCCATAGGGCTTGCCATCGTGGGCGAAGTCGGTGCGGCCGATGGAGCCGGCAAAGATCACGTCGCCGACGAGGGCGAAGCGCACCTCGGGCTGGACGAACACCACATGGCCCGGCGTGTGGCCCGGGCAGTGATAGACATCGAAGCTCACCTCCCCGACGGTCACCGTGTCGCCCTCGGCCAGCCAGCGGTCCGGGGTCACGGGCTTGGAGCCGGGCACGCCCCAGCGGGTGCCGGCATTCGCCATGTCGGCGAGCAGGAACCCGTCGGCCGGATGGGGCCCTTCCACCGGCACGCCATAGAGGGCGGCCAGCTCGGCCGCGCCGCCGGCATGGTCGAAATGGCCATGGGTGAGCAGGATCTTGGTGAGGGTCACGCCGGCCTTCTCGATGGCCGCCTTCAGCCGGGGCACGTCGCCGCCGGCATCGACCACGGCGGCCTCCCTGGTCTTGGTGCACCAGACCAGGCTGGCATTCTGCCGGAGCGGCGTCACGGGAATGACGGCGACCTGAAGCGGTGCGGTTTCGGCGCTCATCGGGGATCTCCTCGCCTGGCAGGCCGCGTCGCCCCCGGGGCGGGACGGGCCGAATCGGTTGAGGCCGGACCATAGCCGCCGGGCCCGGCATCACCACAATATTGCAGCGCGAAATATCGCACATCCATGCGGGCCTGTCCGATCGACAGGAGGGGGCGAAGTGCGCTTTGATGGCGCCATGACCCAGCGTGCCTTCGAGGACTTCCACCCGGGCGACGTGTTCCCGCTTGCCTCCGTCAGCGTGACGGCGGACGAGATCATCGCCTTTGCCGCCCTCTACGATCCCCAGCCCTTCCATCTGGACGAGGAGGCGGGACGCGCCTCCCTGCTCGGCGGGCTGGCGGCGTCCGGCTGGCACACGCTGTCCATCGCCATGCGCCTGTTTGCCGATGGCGTGCTGAACGACAGCTGCTCCATGGGCTCGCCGGGCCTCGACCGGGTGTCGTGGCGGGCGCCGGTGCGGCCGGGCGACGTGCTGACGGGCACCTGCACCATCCGCGAGGTGCGGCCGTCGCGCTCGCGGCCCGAGATGGGGTTCGTGCTGGTCTCCGTCGCCCTCGTCAACCAGAACGACCAGACCACCATCGAGATGGTGGGGCCGGTGATGATCGGGCGCCGGGTGGCCGCCGTCCTGGAGGAACCGGACACCTCGCTTGCTGCGGAGACCGGACGATGAGCTTCTACGAGGATCTGGTGGTCGGCACCGTGCGGGAGCTGGGGGAAGAGACCTTCACCGCCGAGTCCATCAAGGCCTATGCCCGGGCCTATGATCCGCAGCCCTTCCATCTGGACGAGGAGGCGGGCCGGCGCAGCCATTTTGGCGGGCTGTGCGCCTCGGGCCTTCAGGTGCTGGCCGTCTCCATGAAGCTGACCATCGCCGCCCAGGACCGCATCGAGGCCGAGGAGCGGGCGCGCGGCAAGGCCGTGCCGCCGCGCGGGCCCTCGCCGGGGGTGGAAATGGTGCGCTGGCTGAAGCCGGTCTTTGCCGGCGACACCCTGCGCTTCCGCACCACCCTGGTGGACAAGCGCGCCTCCGCCTCCAAGCCGGACTGGGGCATCGCCACCTGGCAGATGGAAGCCTTCAACCAGAAGGGCGAACAGGCCCTCTCCTATCGCGGCAACGTCTTCGTGCGCCGCCGCGCCCAGGCGGCCTGATATCAGGCGCACGAAGTGCTGACCGCACCCTAGCGCCTGAAGGACAGCAGATTTCTCATATGCCCCAAGGACATGAGAAATCTGCATCGGAATACCAAAGAGTCCTTTTCAAGGATCTTTGGTATCAGGCGTCCCCGGGCTCCAGCCCGGCGTCGGCCAGCGCCGCGGCCTGCTTCGTCGCCAGCGCCCCGACGTCGAAGCCGTCGATGGCCGCCTCGAAGCGCTGGTGGAAGTTCATCTCGGCGGCCAGATGCAGGAACACGGCGCCGAGCCCGATGGCCGCCCGGTCCATGAACACGAAGGGCCGCGGCACCCGCACCGGGCCCAGCCGCTTCAGCTCCGAATGCACCCGGAAGGCTTCCCGCCGGCCATACTGTCCGGGGGCCACGGTATCGGCGATGGTGCGCACCCGGTCGTCCAGCAGCGGGCCGTAGATGAAGCGGGCCCAGATCTCCAGCACGTCGATCAGCTCCCGGGTCAGCCCCTGGAACCCCCAGCGCTCGAAGGCAGCGACGATGCCGTCGCGGTCATCGGCCTGAAGCGCGCGGTAGAGGGCGACGACGCCGGCGACGAACTCCGGCGGGAAGATGCGGATGCAGCCATAATCGAGAAGGTTGATGCCCTCGACCGCGCCGTCCGCGGCAGTACCGGCGGTGAAGACGGTGTAGTTGCCGAGATGGGGATCGCCGTGGATCACGCCGGCATGGGCGAACGGGTGCCACCACGCCCGGAACAGGCAGTCGGCCAGAAGGTTGCGCTCGGCCAGCGGCCGGTCTTTGAAGGACAGCAGCGGCCGCCCCTCCAGCCAGGTCATGGTGAGGAGGCGGCGGGTGGAGAGATCGTCCCGGGTCTCCGGCACGCGGATGCCGGGCTCGCCGGCCAGCACGGCGCGATAGAGCGCGGCGTGCCGGGCCTCGCGGCGATAGTCCAGCTCCTCGCGCAGCCGCGCGCCGATCTCTACCTCCACATCCCGGGTGTCGATGGCCGGGCGGAATTTCCGGTGCAGCGACAGAAGCACCGCGAACTGGGCAAGGTCGGCCTCCATGGCCGAGTCCATGTCGGGATATTGCAGCTTCACCGCCAGCGGCGTGCCATCCAGCGCCACGGCGCGGTGCACCTGACCGAGGGAAGCGGCGGCCGCGGGCTGATGCTCGAAGGAGCGGAAGCGGGTCTCCCAGCCCACGCCCAGCTCCGCCGTCATGCGCCGCCTGACGAACAGCCAGCCCATGGGCGGCGCCGCCGACTGGAGGGTGGCCAGCTCCTCGGCATATTCCGGCGGCACGGCATCGGGAATGGTGGCCAGCATCTGCGCCACCTTCATGAGCGGGCCCTTCAGGCCGCCCAGCGCCTCGGTGATTTCCTTCGCGGTGCGGCTGTCGAACTCCGCACCGGCGCCGAACAGCCGCGCCCCGGCAAGCCGCGCCGCGACGCCGCCAAGCCCGGTGCCCACCTGGGCGTAGCGCCGCACCCGGCCGGTGAAACGGTTCGCCTCGCGATCGGCTTCGGCCATCGGATCCTCCTGCCGGACATCTGCGACATCCCGCAGATATGGGCCGGCCCGGGGGCGATTGCCAGAGGCGACGCACCGGCCCCCATCCCGGCCCGGCGGCAGCCCGCATGAAAAAGGCCCGGCCGCGCTGCCGCGGCCGGGCCCGAAATGGAAGGCTCATACCAAAGGTCCTTGAAAAGGATCCTTTGGCATTCCGATGCGGATTTCTCATGTCCTTGGGGCATATGAGAAATCCGCTGTCCTTCAGGCGCCAAGGTGCGGTCAGCACCTCGTGCGCCTGGTATCAGACGCCGCTCAGAGATCGAAGCCGAGATGCTTGCCGACCGAGAACACGTCCTTGTCGCCGCGGCCCGAGAGGTTCATGACGATGATCTCGTCCTTGCCCATGGTCGGCGCGCGCTTGATGACCTCGGCCACCGCATGGGCGGATTCCAGCGCCGGAATGATGCCTTCGAGCTTCGTCAGCAGCTGGAAGGCGTCGAGGCATTCCTGATCGGTGATCGGCACATATTCGACCCGGCCGCTCTCCTTCAGGAAGGAGTGCTCGGGGCCGATGCCGGGATAATCGAGGCCGGCGGAGATGGAATGGCCTTCGAGGATCTGTCCGTCCTCATCCTGGAGCAGATAGGTGCGGTTGCCGTGGAGCACGCCCGGGCGGCCGCCGGTCAGTGACGCGGCATGGCCATCGGGCACGTCGATGCCGTAGCCGCCGGCTTCCACGCCGACGATCTTCACGCCCTCGTCCTCCAGGAACGGGTGGAAGATGCCGATGGCATTGGAGCCGCCGCCGACGCAGGCGACCACCAGATCCGGCAGCCGGCCCTCGGCCTCCAGGATCTGGGCGCGGGTCTCCTCGCCGATGATGCGCTGGAAATCGCGCACCATGGCCGGATAGGGATGCGGACCGGCGGCGGTGCCGATCAGATAATAAGTGGTGTCGACGGTCGCCACCCAGTCGCGCAGCGCCTCGTTC
>JBBSSF010000210.1:0-6422 GCA_038242345.1 Hyphomicrobiales bacterium | reverse complement strand
TGGCAGCGGGGATCTCGGCGATCGGCGGGGCGATGTTCACCCTGCAGGTCGGGTTCATGTCGCCGTCCTTCGTCGGCATCGTGCCCTCCATCGAGATGGTGATCTACACCGCCGTCGGTGGCCGGCTGTCCCTGATCGGCGCGGTCTACGGCACGCTGATCGTGAATGCGGCCAAGACGACCTTCTCCGAAAGCTTCCCCGAGCTCTGGCTCCTCGGCCTCGGCGGCCTGTTCATCGCCGTGGTGCTCGCCTTCCCGAACGGTCTCGCCGGCATCTGGGACACCCATGTCGTCCCCCGCTTCGCCCGCCTGATCGGCCGCGGGTCCGGCTCCAGCGACAGCTCCGTGCCCACCGGCACGCCGGCCGAATGAGGAGGACTGCGACATGCTGATCGTCGAAGATCCGGCCGCGCCGAAGGATTTCCTGCTGGAAATCAACAATCTCACCGTCTCCTTCGATGGCTTCAAGGCGGTGAACGACCTCTCCCTCTATGTCGACAAGAACGAGATCCGCGTCATCATCGGCCCGAACGGCGCCGGTAAGACCACGGTGCTGGATCTCATCTGCGGCCGCACCAGGGCGACCTCCGGCTCCATCCGCTTCAAGGGGACGGAGCTGACGAAACTCTCGGAAAACAAGATCGTGCTGGCCGGCGTCGGGCGGAAATTCCAGACCCCGTCCATCTATGACGACCTGACGGTGTTCGAGAACCTGGAAATCTCCTTCCCGCGCGGCCGTTCGGTCGTCGGTGCCCTCACCTTCCACCGCGACCGGCAGGTGATCGAACGCATCGAGGAAGTCGCCGAGATGATTTTCCTGAAGGATCGCCTCGGCGAGCGGGCGGAATTTCTCAGCCATGGCCAGAAGCAGTGGCTGGAGATCGGCATGCTGCTGATCCAGGACCCGGAACTTCTGATGCTCGACGAGCCTGTCGCGGGCATGAGCGTGTCGGAGCGCGTGAAGACCGCGGAACTCCTCAACCGCATCATCAAGGACCGCTCGGTGCTGGTGATCGAGCACGACATGAAGTTCGTCGAGAACATCGCCCACCGGGTGACGGTTCTGCATCAGGGCCGCGTGCTGTCCGAGGGCAGCATGGAGCATGTCCAGAGCGATCCGAAGGTCATCGAAGTCTATCTCGGACACTGACGGAGGGTGCCATGCTGAACGTTTCCGATCTGCGTGTCGCCTACGGACAGAGCGAAGTGCTGCACGGGCTCGACTTCACTGTCGGCAAGGGCGAGATCGTTGCCATCATGGGGCGCAACGGCATGGGCAAGACGACGCTCATGAAGTCGCTCATGGGCATCCTGCCGGCGAAGTCGGGCACCGTCAGCGTCGACGAGACCGATGTGACCGCCCGCAAGAGCTTCCAGCGGGTGGCGGCCGGCCTCGCTTATGTGCCCCAGGGCCGCATGATCTTTTCCACCATGACGGTCGAGGAGAATATCGAGACCGGGCTCACCGTCACCGGCCGCTCCATTATTCCGCCCGAGCTCTACACCCTCTTCCCCGTGCTGGAAGAGATGAAGCGCCGGCGTGGCGGCAACCTCTCCGGTGGCCAGCAGCAGCAGCTCGCGATTGCCCGCGCGCTCGCCTCCAATCCCAAGGTTCTCCTGCTCGACGAACCCACCGAAGGCATCCAGCCCTCGATCATCCGCGAGATGGGCCGCACCCTCAAGCGCATCCGCGATGAAAAGGGTCTGTCCATCGTCGTCTCCGAGCAGGTTCTCAGCTTCGCGCTCGATGTCGCCGACCGTGTTCTCGTGATCGAGAACGGCGAGATCGTCCACGAAGACACCCGTGACTCCGTCGACGAGGCGAAGATCACGAAACTCCTCTCCGTCTGATCCGGCCGGACAGACCCAAGGTTGACCCATGGAAGGGGTGTCGCATGCCTGAAACGCTTATCAAGGTCGATCTTTCCCAGTCGGCCTACACGAACGAGATGGTGCACAACCGCTGGCATCCGGATATTCCGATCGCCGCGTGGGTGGAGCCGGGCGCCGACTTCATCATCGAGACCTATGACTGGACCGGCGGCGCGATCAAGAACAATGACGACGCCTCCGACATCCGCGACGTCGACCTGTCGATCGTCCACTTCCTGTCCGGCCCGGTGGGCGTGAAGGGCGCCGAGCCCGGCGATCTCCTCGTCGTCGACATTCTCGACGCCGGCACCCTGAAGGGCGCCGAGTGGGGCTTCAACGGCTTCTTTTCCAAGAAGAATGGCGGCGGCTTCCTCACCGACCAGTTCCCCTATGCCCAGAAGTCCATCTGGGACTATGAGGGCATGTTCACCACCTCGCGCCACATCCCCGGCGTGCGCTTCCCCGGCCTCATCCATCCCGGCCTGATCGGCTGCCTGCCCGACCGCAAGCTGCTCGACACCTGGAACACCCGCGAAGCCGGCCTGATCGCCACCAACCCGACCCGGGTGCCGCCGCTGGCCAACCCGCCGGCCCCCAAGACCGCCCACATGGGCAAGCTGAAGGGCGACGTCCGCGATGCCGCCGCTGCCGAGGGCGCCCGCACGGTGCCGCCGCGCGAGCACGGCGGCAACTGCGACATCAAGGATCTGTCGCGCGGCTCGAAGATCTACTTCCCGGTCTATGTCCCGGGCGCCGGTCTCTCCATGGGCGACCTGCACTTCAGCCAGGGCGATGGCGAGATCACCTTCTGCGGCGCCATCGAAATGGCCGGCGGCTGGCTGCACATCAAGGTGGATCTCATCAAGGACGGCGTTGCCAAGTATGGCATCAAGAACCCGGTGTTCAAGCCGTCGCCGATCGTGCCGCGCTTTGAAGACTATCTGATCTTCGAGGGCATCTCGGTGGATGAGACCGGCACCCAGCATTATCTGGATGCCAACGTCGCCTATCGTCAGGCCTGCCTCAACGCCATCGAATATCTGAAGAAGTTCGGCTATTCGGGCGCGCAGGGCTATTCGATCCTGGGTTCCGCCCCGGTGCAGGGCCACCTCTCGGGTGTCGTCGACATCCCGAATTCCTGCGCCACCCTGTGGATCCCGACCGGCATCTTTGACTTCGACATCAACCCGACGGCCGCCGGCCCGCAGAAGATGCTCGACGGCTCCATCGACATGCCGATCGCCTACGACTGATGCGCCGGGCGTCCTGTCCGGCCGGTCGGGTCGGACGGGCTCCCGCGTGAACGCCTGATGCGACCGTGACCCCGACGATCGCATCGAAGCGCTGCGGCCCGGCGGAGGGGATGTCGCCGGGCCGCAGATCCTCAGTTTCATACCAGGCACGCAAGTGCTGACCGCACCGCGAGCCTGAAGATCAGCAGATTTCCCATATGCCCCAAGGGCATGGGAAATCTGCATCAGAATACCAAAGCGTCCTTTGCAAGGATCTTTGGTATCACAGGAAATCCGAGGGTCTCATGCCGATCTATGATTATGAATGCGACCGCTGCGGCCCGTTCAGCGAGATGCGGCCGATGGCACAGTCGGCCGAGCCGTGTGCCTGTCCGGAGTGTGGCACGCCGTCCGAGCGGGCCTTCTTCACCATGCCGGCGCTCGCCACCATGGATGCCGGCCGGCGCACGGCCCACGCCACCAACGAGCGCGCCTCCAACGAGCCGATCTCGTCGAAATCCGAGCGCGCCCAGCGCCTGCACGGCGCCAACTGCGCCTGCTGCAAGCCGGGCAAGAGCCGCTCGACGGTCTATCGCGCCGACGGGGCGAAATCCTTCCCCAGTTCCCGGCCGTGGATGATTAGTCACTGACCGGAGGGACGGACGCTCCCGTTTACAGGAACAGCGCCCGCGACCGCTTCGTCTCCTCGGTCAGGAAGTCGATGACGGCGCGGATGCGGGCGACATGGCGATGGTCGGCGTGGACGATCAGCCAGAAGGACCGGGTGAGGCTCACCTCCTCGGGCAGCAGGCGCACGAGATCCGGCGCGCCGGCGACCAGGAATTTCGGCAGGATGCCGATCCCGCCGCCGCCGCGCACCGCCCCCATCTGGGCGATCAGGTTCGACGAGGTGAACGAGGCACGCGCGCCCGGCACCAGCTCGGCCAGATAATCGAGCTGCGGCGCGAAGATCAGGTCGTCGATATAGCCGATGAACGGGTCGCTCTCGATATCCGAGATTTTCGTCACCGGCCCGCGCTGGGCGAGATAGTCGGTCGAGGCATAGAGGCCGAGGGTGTAGTCCGTCAGCTTGCGGCAGTTGAGGCGGCCGCTCTCCGGCGGCGAGAGGGCGATCGCGATGTCGGCCTCTCGGCGCGTCAGGTTGAAGAGGCGCGGCATGGCGACGATCTGCACATCGAGACGCGGATTCTCGCACACGAAGCGCGCCAGCTTCGGTGCCAGGAAGGCGGCGCTGATGCCGTCGGGCGCGCCGATCCGCACCGAGCCGGCGACTGCCAGATCCCGCCCGGCGATGTCGTTGCGGGCGGCGGCGAGCTGATTTTCCATCTGCTCGACGGCGGTCAGCAGGCGCTCGCCGTCCGACGTCATGGTCAGCCCGTCTGGCCGGCGCTCGAACAGCTTGGTTTCCAGCGAGGCTTCCAGCGCCGCGATATGACGCGACAGCGTCGAATGATCCACGCCCTCCCGTCGCGCGGCAACCGTCAGACGTCCCGTCCGGGCAACCGCGAGGAAAGAGGAGAGGTGGCGCCAGTCGGGAAGATCGGGCATCGGATCCTTGGTCGAAGGTAGGATGGGAATTTCTGCACAGCGGCTTCTCGCATGGTCGCATTCCCGTGCGGAAACGACAAGGCTAGGGTCTCCTCAATTCCGGCGGGCACTCGTCCCGCACATATGAGGCCGGGACCTGACAGATCCCCCGGCCCCACGGGTGCACCAGCCGGAAACATAAGGGCAAGTCTGGGGAGAGAGACCGTGCGCCAGATCGGGCATTTCGTCGGTGGCAAGCATGTGGCCGGAACGTCGGGCCGCTTTGCTCCTGTCTATCAGCCGATGACCGGCGATGTGATCGCCGAAGTGGCGCTGGCCACCACCGCCGAGGTGCGGGCGGCGGTGGAAAATGCCAAGGCGGCGCAGCCCGCCTGGGCCGCGACCAACCCGCAGAAGCGGGCGCGCGTGATGATGAAGTTCCTGGAGCTTCTGGCCAAGGAACATGACAGCCTGGCCGAGCTGCTCGCCCGCGAGCACGGCAAGACCATTCCGGACGCCAAGGGCGACATCCAGCGTGGCCTCGAAGTGGTCGAGTTCGCCTGCGGCATCCCGCATCTGATGAAGGGCGAGTTCACCGACGGTGCCGGCCCGGGCATCGACATGTATTCCTTGCGCCAGCCGCTCGGCATCGCTGCCGGCATCACGCCGTTCAACTTCCCGGCGATGATCCCGATGTGGAAGTTCGCGCCGGCGATCGCCTGCGGCAACGCCTTCATCCTGAAGCCGTCGGAGCGCGATCCGTCCGTGCCGATGCGTCTGGCCGAGCTGATGCTGGAGGCCGGCCTGCCGGCGGGCATCCTCAACGTCGTCAACGGCGACAAGGAATCCGTCGACGCCATCCTGGATGACCGCGACATCTCCGCCGTCGGCTTCGTCGGCTCCACGTCGATTGCCGAATATGTCTATTCGCGCGGCTGCGCGGCGGGCAAGCGGGTGCAGTGCTTCGGCGGCGCCAAGAACCACATGATTATCATGCCGGACGCCGACATGAACCAGGTCGCCGACGCCCTCATCGGCGCCGGTTATGGGTCCGCCGGCGAGCGCTGCATGGCGATCTCGGTCGCCGTTCCTGTCGGCGAGGAGACCGCAGAGCGCCTGCGCGAGACGCTGGTTCCCCGGGTGCACGCCCTGAAGGTCGGCCCGTCCACCTCGCTGGATGCCGACTACGGCCCGGTGGTGACGAAGGCCCATCTCGACAAGGTGACCTCCTATGTCGACATCGGCGTGAAGGAAGGCGCGGAGCTGGTGGTCGATGGCCGCGGCTTCAAGCTGCAGGGCTACGAGAACGGCTTCTACATGGGCGGCTGCCTCTTCGACCATGTGACGCCGGAGATGCGCATCTACAAGGAAGAGATCTTCGGTCCCGTGCTCTCGGTCGTCCGCGCGCCGGACTACGAGTACGCCCTGAAGCTCGCCAACGAGCATGAATATGGCAACGGCGTCGCCATCTACACCCGCGACGGCGATGCCGCCCGCGACTTTGCCGCCCGGGTTCAGGTCGGCATGATCGGCATCAACGTGCCGATCCCGGTGCCGCTCGCCTACTACACCTTCGGCGGCTGGAAGCGCTCCGCCTTCGGCGACCTCAACCAGCATGGCCCGGACTCGATCCGCTTCTACACCAAGACCAAGACCGTCACCTCCCGCTGGCCCTCGGGCATCCGCTCCGGCGCGGAATTCTCCATTCCGACCATGAAGTGATGCGTTTCGGGGGCTCTCCGCCCCCGATCCCCCGACCGGGAGGCGTGAG
>JBBSSF010000209.1:0-6429 GCA_038242345.1 Hyphomicrobiales bacterium | reverse complement strand
GAAGCGGCCGAGCGGCAGGCGCTCGCCATGGGGCGGGCCGACCGGATGAGCCACTCCCTTTCCTTCGGGGCCGCGCTGCCGCGCCGGGTCGCCGCCGTCGGCTATGAGTGGGAAACCGTCGCCGAGAATCTCGGCATGGGCTACCGCAGCCTGGAGGCGGCCTTTGCCGGCTGGGTCGGCTCGTCCGGCCACCGCGCCAACCTCCTGAAGGCCGACGCCACGGAATTCGGCATCGCCCATGTGTGGCGCGAGGAGTCGCGCTATCACGATTACTGGTGCCTGATCCTCGGGGCGCCCCGGCAGTCCCGCGCCTGAGGGCATCCGCCCGTTCCGCCTTTCCGTCCGAGGAGTCCGTCGCCCCGTGACAGTTCCCGAACCGCCGGCCATCGAACTCGTCGGGGTGGCCAAGAGCTTCGGCGCGGTGCGCGCCAATCACGACATCAACCTGCGCATCGCCCGCGGCTCGATCCACGGCATCGTCGGCGAGAATGGCGCCGGCAAGTCGACGCTGATGTCGATCCTCTATGGCTTCTATCAGGCCGATGCCGGACAGATCCGGGTGAACGGCCGGGAGGTCGCCATCCCCGACAGCCGGGTGGCGCTCTCCCTCGGCATCGCCATGGTGCATCAGCACTTCATGCTGGTGGAGCCGTTCACGGTGCTGGAAAATGTCATTCTCGGCGCCGAGGGCGGGCTGCTGACCGGCCCGGCGCTGACGAAGGCCCGGGCCGAGCTGGACCGCCTCGGCCGCGCCTTCGATCTCGTCGTCGATCCCGATGCCGTCACCGGCACGCTGTCGGTCGGCGAGCTGCAGCGGGTCGAGATCCTGAAGGCGCTCTATCGCGGCGCCGACGTGCTGATCCTCGACGAACCCACCGGCGTGCTGACGCCGGCCGAGGCCGATCATCTCTTCCGCGTGCTCCGCATCCTGAAGGAGCAGGGCAAGACCGTCGTCCTCATCACCCACAAGCTGCGCGAGATCATGGCCGTGACCGACGCCGTCACCGTGATGCGCGCCGGCACCGTGGTCGCGACAAAGGCCACCGCCGACACCGATGTGGCGGAACTGGCCGGCCTGATGGTCGGCCGGCGGGTGCTCCTCACCGTCGAGAAGGGCCCGGCGAGCCCGGGCCGGCCGGTGCTGGAAGAGGAAAATCTGGTGGTTCGCGACGCCCGCGGCGTCACCCGGGTGAAGGACGTGTCGCTGACGGTGCGCGCCGGCGAGATCGTCGGCATCGCCGGCGTCGCCGGCAACGGCCAGTCGGAGCTGATGGAGGCGCTGGCCGGCATCCTGAAGCCGGTGTCCGGCAGCGTCCGCATCGACGAACAGAAATCGGCCGGCAATCCGCACCGGGTGCGCGGGCAGGGTCTTGCCCATGTGCCCGAGGACCGCCACCGCATGGGCCTCGTCACCGCCTTTGCGGCAAGCGAGAATGCCGTGCTCGGCTATCAGTCCGATCCGGCGCTGGGCGCCGGGCCGCTGATGAGCCCGTCGGCCGTGCGGGCCGTGGCGGAAGCCGCCTTTGCCGCCTATGACGTGCGCCCGCCCGACGTGCGGCTGAAGACGGCGCTGTTTTCCGGCGGCAACCAGCAGAAGATCGTGCTCGCCCGCGAGATCGAGCGCGACCCGGTGGTGCTTGTCGTCGGCCAGCCGACCCGGGGCGTCGACATCGGCGCCATCGAGTTCATTCACCAGCGGCTGGTGCGCCTGCGCGATGCCGGCAAGGGCATCCTGCTGATCTCCGTCGAGCTGGACGAGATCCGGGCGCTGAGCGACCGCATCCTGGTGATGTTCGATGGCCGCATCGTCGGCGAGCGGGAGGGCGGGGCGGACGAGCGCTCCCTTGGCCTGCTCATGGCCGGCATCGACGGGGAGGCCGCCTGATGCGTGCGCGCAAGGCCCTGCCGGGCTGGGTCGATTATGGCCTGATCCCGCTTCTCAACGTCACCTGCGCCTTCCTTGTCTCCGGCCTCGTGGTGCTGGCCATCGGCGCCGATCCGCTGGAGGCGGTGCAGATCCTCGTCTGGGGCGCCTTCGGCTTCGGCGAAGGCATCGGCTTCACCCTGTTCTATGCCACCAACTTCATCTTCACCGGTCTGGCGGTGGCGATCGCCTTTCATGGCGGCCTGTTCAACATCGGCGCCGAGGGGCAGGCGGCCCTTGGCGGCCTCGGCGCGACGCTGGTCTGTCTCGCCGTGGACCGGTTCGTGCCATGGTGGGTAACGCTGCCCTTTGCGGCGATTGCAGCCGGGCTGTTCGGCGCCGGCTGGGCGGCCATTCCGGCCTGGCTGCAGGCCAAGCGCGGCAGCCACATCGTCATCACGACGATCATGTTCAATTTTCTGGCCGCCGCCCTCATGGGCTATCTGCTGGTGGACGTGCTGGTGGCGCCGGGCTCCATGCAGCCGGAAACCCGCACCTTTGCCGCCGGCGGCCGGCTGCCGCCGCTGCGCGAACTCTTCCCCGACATCGGCCTCGGACAGGCCCCGGTCAATGTTGCCTTCCTCCTGGCCCTCGTCGCGCTGGTGGCGATCTGGGTGCTCGTCTGGCGCACGCGCCTCGGCTACGAGATCCGCGTCTTCGGCGCCAATCCGGTGGCGGCCAGCTATGCCGGCATCTCGGCCACCAGGATCACCATGATCGCCATGATGCTCTCCGGCGCGCTGGCCGGGCTGATGAGCCTCAACGAGATCATGGGCTATCAGCAGCGGCTGCTGCTCGATTTCACCGCCGGCGCCGGCTTCGTCGGCATCGCGGTGGCGCTGATGGGGAGGGCCCATCCGGTCGGCATCTTCCTCGCCGCGGTCCTCTTCGGCGCGCTCTATCAGGGCGGGGCGGAACTGGCCTTCGAGATCCCGGAAATCTCCCGCGACATGATCGTCGTCATCCAGGGTCTGGTGATCCTGTTTGCCGGCGCGCTGGAAAATCTGTTCCGGCCGGCCCTCGTCCGGCTGTTCGTCCGCCGGGGAGGGATCTGATGGACGCCTTCACCACCCTGATCCTGATCCTCGATTCCACCGTGCGGCTGGCAACGCCGCTGATCCTGGCGGCGCTTGCCGGCCTGTGGTCGGAGCGCTCCGGCGTGTTCGACATCGGGCTGGAAGGCAAGATGCTGGTCGGCGCCTTCGCCGCCGGCACCGTCGCCCATCTCACCGGCTCGCCCTGGGCGGGGCTGGGCGCCGCGATCCTGGCGGCCGTGGCGCTGGGCCTCGTGCACGGCTTTGCGACGATCACCGCCCGGGGCAACCAGATCGTTTCCGGCGTCGCCCTCAATTTCGTCGCCGCCGGGCTGACGGCGCTTCTGGGGCAGGCCTGGTTCCAGCAGGGCGGCCGCACGCCGGCCCTGCCGGGCTCGGCCCGCTTCCAGCCGATCGAGCTGCCGGGGGCGTCCATGGTCGCCGACGTGCCGGTGCTGGGCGGGCTTTATTCGGAACTGGTCTCAGGGCATAATCTGCTTGTCTATCTGGCCTTTCTGGCGGTGCCGGTCACATCGCTGGTTCTCTTCCGCACCCGTTTCGGCCTCCGGTTGCGGGCGGTGGGGGACAATCCGGCGGCGGTGGATACCGCCGGCATCGGCGTGACGCTGCTGCGCTACCGGGCGGTGGTGATCTGCGGCGTGCTGACCGGGACTGCCGGGGCCTATCTGTCGATTGCCCAGTCTGCCGGCTTCATCCGCGACATGACGGCGGGCAAGGGTTTCATCGCGCTGGCGGCCCTGATCTTCGCCAAGTGGATGCCGGTGAACGTCCTGTTCACCTGCCTGCTGTTCGGTTTTCTCGATGCGGTCGCGATTCGGCTGCAGGGGGTTTCCGTCCCCGGGATCGGCCTCGTGCCGGTCCAGATCTTCCAGGCGCTGCCCTATGCGCTGACCGTCATTCTCCTGGCCGGCTTCATCGGCCGTGCCGTGCCGCCGCGTGCCGGCGGCGTCGCCTATGTCAAGGACCGGGGATGAGCCACCCGAGCGAACCAGAACTCGATGATTCCACCGTCGCGGCGCTGTTTGCCGCCGCCCGGGAGGTGCGCGGGCGGGCCCATGTGCCCTATTCGCGCTTCCAGGTCGGGGCGGCCCTCCTCACCACCGGGGGAACCATCTTCGCCGGCTGCAATTGTGAGGTGGCGAGCTATCCGGAAGGCTGGTGCGCCGAGACGACGATGCTCGGCAACATGGTCTCCTCCGGCGAGCGCAGCGTGCGCGCCGTCCTCGTCATGGGCGAGGGGCCGCGGCTGACGACGCCGTGCGGCGGCTGCCGGCAGCGGCTGGCCGAATTCTGCGCTCCGGACACCCCGGTGCTGATCGCCGATCCCGCGGGCGTGCGCGCCCGCTTCACCGTGGCCGGGCTCCTGCCGGCCGGCTTCGTCCTTCAGGAGGATGCATGACCGCCCCCACCTTCTTCACCCCCGCCGCCGAGCGCGTGCGGGCCGCGCGCCCCGGCCGCTATCCTGTCGGCCTGGTGCTCGGCTCCGGCCTGGGCGGGCTGGCGGAGGCGGTCACCGATGCCGTGCGCTTTCCCTTCACCCATCTGCCGGGCTTTCCGCTGTCCGGCGTCACCGGCCACAAGGGCGAGCTGGTGGCGGGCACGCTCTCCGGCGTGCCGGTGGTGGCGCTTTCGGGGCGCACCCATTTCTACGAGACCGGCGACCCCACCGCCATGCGGCCGGCCATCGAGACCCTGGCGGCGCTGGGCTGCCAGGTGCTGATCCTGACGAACGCCGCCGGCTCCACCCGGCTCGACATGGCGCCGGGCAGCCTGATGGCGCTCTCGGACCACATCGCCTTTTCCGGCCTCAATCCGCTGATCGGCGAGGCGACGGACCGGCGCTTCGTGCCGATGAACGACGCCTATGATCCCGGGCTGCGGGCGCGCCTCGCCCGGGTCGCGGCCACCTGCGGCCAGCCGCTCCATTCCGGCGTCTACATGTGGTTCTCCGGGCCCTCCTTCGAGACACCGGCGGAAATCCGCATGGCGCGGATGCTGGGCGCCGATGCCATCGGCATGTCGACGGTGCCGGAAACGATCCTCGCCCGCTTCCACGGCCTGAAGGTCATGGCGATCTCGACGATCACCAATTTCGGCGCCGGCCTCGCCCCCCATGCGCCCTCCCACATGGAGACGAAGGAAGTGGCGGGCGGGGCCGCGGGCCGGCTGTCCCGGCTCATCATGGCCTTCCTCTCCGATCTGGCCGCCGAGCCCGACACCTTCGCCTGACAGCCGGCAGCGCTTGCCGGCCGGCGGGGGCGGAGCCTCTTGCGCGCCGGCGGCAGCCGGCGTCTCCTTGGCCCCGATCCCGGTTTCCGGAGGCTCTCCGATGGACGCATCCGCCGTTGCCCAGCGCGCCCTGCCGCTGCTCGACCTGACCGACCTTGCCGATGATGCCACCGAGGACGGCGCCCGCCGCCTCTGCGAGCGGGCGGAAACGCCGTTCGGGCCCGTGGCCGCCGTCTGCCTGTGGCCGCGCTTCGTCACCATCGCCAAGGACATGCTGCGCGACTGCGACGCCAAGGTCGCGACCGTGGTCAACTTCCCGGGCGGTGGCGACGACACCGGCGCCGTGGTCGCCGAGACCGAGCAGGCGGTGGCCGACGGGGCCGACGAGATCGACCTGGTGATTCCCTGGCATGCCCTGATGGAGGGCCGGCCGGGCTTTGCCGAAACCCAGATCACCCGGGTGCGCCGGGTGCTGCCCCGGGGCGTTCTCCTGAAGACGATCCTGGAAACCGGCTCCCTCGGCTCGCCGGCCCTGATCGGGCTTGCCGCCGATGTGGCGATTGCCGCCGGCAGCGATTTCCTGAAGACCTCCACCGGCAAGGTCGGCACCGGCGCGACGCCGGAGGCGGCCGAAATCCTGCTGACGAGGATTTCCGGCGCCGGCCGGCCGGTGGGCTTCAAGGCTTCCGGCGGGGTCCGCACCCTGGCCGATGCCGCCACCTATCTGGCGCTGGCCGACCGCATCCTCGGGGAGCACTGGGCGAGCCCGGAGACCTTCCGCTTCGGCGCCAGCGGCCTCCTCGACGTGCTTCTGGCGGCGCTCTCCGGCGCGGCCGCGCCCGCCGCCGCAAAAGGCTACTGATCCCATGCTGCTGCCTCAGGAAATCATCCGCCGCAAGCGCGATGGCGGACGCCTCACCCGCGCCGAGATCTCGGATTTCGTCGCCGGTGTCACCGATGGCCGGGTGGCCGATGCCCAGGTGGCGGCGCTGGCCATGGCGATCTTCTTCCGCGGACTGGAGCTGGAGGAGCGGGTCGGGCTGACGCTGGCCATGCGGGATTCCGGCACCGTGCTCGACTGGGCCGACATTCCCGGTCCCGTGCTCGACAAGC
The DNA here is from genome assembly GCA_038242345.1 of Hyphomicrobiales bacterium. Classification (GTDB taxonomy): domain Bacteria; phylum Pseudomonadota; class Alphaproteobacteria; order Rhizobiales; family Segnochrobactraceae; genus JBBSSF01. The sequence goes on along the minus strand of JBBSSF010000209.1, from coordinate 108 downwards.
ATTCCACCGGCGGGGTGGGTGATGTGGTGTCTCTGATCCTGGCGCCCGCGGTCGCCGCCTGCGGCGGCTTCGTGCCGATGATCTCCGGCCGCGGCCTCGGCCACACCG
>JBBSSF010000208.1:0-6503 GCA_038242345.1 Hyphomicrobiales bacterium | reverse complement strand
GTGTAAAAGGCGCGCAGCATGGCCAGGCCCGGCCGGGTCAGCCGTTCGCCATCATAGAGCGCCCGGGCGGCGGCCAGCACGAAGGACAGGGGCGTCCCGTCCCAGCGGTCGTTGAACACCCGCACGTGCATCTCCCGCACCAGCCGGTCCGGATCGCTGTCGGGCGGATTGACGATCATGTCGGGCCAGCGCGCGAGCACCCGTTCGGCCGCCGCCGACAGGTCGCCGAGGTCCGGCAGGCTCAGCCCGTCGAGTTCGGGGATGGCGGCCAGATGGTCTTCCAGGCTCATGGCGCCCCCGGTGCGCTGTCCGGCGTGCCCCGTTTCAGGGCCGCGCGGATGGCGGCGATCTCGTCGGAGCTGCGCGGGGTCGACATGATGAGGCGCAGGTCGATGCGGCGGTTGGTGGCCTTGCCGTCCGGGGTCTGGTTGTCGGCCACCGGCCGCATCTCGCCATAGCCGGCCACCGACATCACCGGCTGGCCCGGCCGGTTGCGGTGTTCGGTCAGCTCCGGCTCGGCATCGCTCATGGCAAAGAAGGTGGCGTTGGCCCGGGCGGTGGAGAGCGTCATGTTGGCCTGCTCCGGCCCGTCGGCATCGGTATGGCCCTCGATCTGCACCGCCTCGATCAGCGCCCCGATGCGGTTGCAGTCCGGGCTCCAGTGGGAGCGGCTGCCGACGGTGTAGCAGGGCAGGATCGCGTCCAGCCGGCGGGCGATGGAGCGCACGATGGCCTTCTTGTCCTCGGCGAGCGCGCTCGATCCGCTCTGGAACAGGCCGTCGCCCTTGAAGCGCAGGGCGTCCATCTCGGCGCTGAGAATGACCTGGAGATCCGGGAAGTCCTGCTTGAGCTGGCCCTGCAGCGCCTCCAGGATGCGCTGGCGCTCGGCGGCAACCTCGGCCAGATAGGTTTCCAGCGGATTTTCCGGGGTCAGCCGGGCAAGGTCCGCCTCAAGCCGATGGATGCGCTCCTCCAGCGCGCGGATGCGCGCGTCGTCGGCGGCAAGCTGCGCCTTCAGCCGGGCGATCTCGTCCAGAAGCTGCGCGCGCGCCTCGGCCAGCCCGGCCGCCTCCCGGCGTGCGGCGTCGCGCTCGGCCACCACCGCCTCGTGGCGGGAGAGCGGCACGGTGTCGTCGTCCTGGAGCTGGGAGGCGAAGAAAGCGAGCAGGATGATGACGATGAAGAGGAAGCTCACCGTCATGTCGGTCATGGAGACGAAGGCGGATTCTTCCTCCTCCTCCTGATGGCGGCGCCGGGCTCCGATGCGCATCAGCCCCTCCGCCGTTCCGGCACGAAATTCTCGGCCTGGGCCACGACGGTGTTGAGCACGTCGAGGGCCGGCGCCAGCTCGGCCTGCATGTGCTTCACATGGCCATAGAGCCCGTCCACCGCCACGCCCACCCGGTCGGTGTAGACGTCGAAGGCCCGGCCGAGCTTCTCGTCCAGATCATCGAGACGGGTCCCCTGCCCCTTCAGGCGCTCGATCACCCGGGCCAGCTCGGCAAGCGTCGCCTCGATGGAGCGGCCATGGCCGCCAAGCAGCTGCTCGGCCGTCGCCAGCGCCTGGGCCGCCCGGCGCGCCGTCTCCTCCGACGACCGCGTGACGACGGTCGCAGCCGATGTCGCGCTGTCGGTATACTGGCGCACCGCCCGCTCGATGCGCTCGTGGGCGCCGCGGAGCGGCTGCCCCGCCCCGGTCAGGTCCCGGGTGGCCGAGCGCAGCGACCCGGCCGCCGCACCGGCCGCCTCGGCGCCGGCCCGCATCCCGTCGGTGAGACGCCGGAGATCCGCCGTGCTGCCCTCGATGCCGGTCGAGAAGTCGCGCAGCACGTCCGCCACCCGGTCGAGGGGGGCGAGCAGACCGGCGCTGGTCTTCTCGGTGATGGCCTCGGTCGCCTTCATCATTTCCGCGCCGGTGCGGCCGACGGCTTCCAGCATCTCCCGGCCGGCCGCATCGACGGCACCGCTCGCCTCGGCACCGGCTTCCGCCAGACGGGTCCGCGCCGCATCCGATGCCTCCCGCGACGCTGCCGAAATCTCGGCCCGGAAGGCTTCCGCCGCCCCGCGCAGGCTGCCCGCCGCCTCCGCCATGGCGCGTGCGCCGGAGCCGGTGTTGTCGCGGATCCCTTCCAGCGTCTGGTTCATCACCGAGAGCAGATGATCCGCCCCGCGGGTCAGCGCTCCGGACGCCGTTTCCGCCGAGGTCCCCATGGTCAGCTGGATGGACTCGACCGCCCGCGCCAGACGCTCCACCGCCGCATCCATGCCCGCCCCGGTGCGGTCGACAGCCGCCAGCATCTCCCGGCCGGCCGCATCGACGGCGCCGCTCGCCTCGGCACCGGCTTCCGCCAGACGGATCCGCGCCGCATCCGACGCCTCCCGCGACGCTGCCGAAATCTCGGCCCGGAAGGCTTCCGCCGCCCCGCGCAGGCTGCCCGCCGCCTCCGCCATGGCGCGTGCGCCGGAGCCGGTATTGTCGCGGATCCCCTCCAGCGTCTGGTTCATCACCGACAAAAGATGATCGACACCGCGGGAGAGAGCGCTGGCGGTGCGGTCGGCGCTCTCGGCCATGGTGCCGCGCAGATCCTCCACCGCCGCCGACATCCGCCCCGACGCCGCCTCGACCTCGGAGCCCATGCGGCCGGAACTGCGATCCATGCGGTCGACCAGCTGGCCGATCCGGTCGCCGGCCTCGCCGATGCGGGCGCTGGCGTCCGTCAGGGCGCGGCCGATGTCGCCGGAGAAGCGGGCCGACAGTTCCTGCACCATCGCCCCCATGCCATCGACGCCGGCGGTGCCGACCCGGTCGAGGAGCGGCGCCATGGAGGTGGCGATGGAGGTGGAGATTGCCGCGGGCAGCTCCTCGCGCATCGGCCGGCCGATCTCGGCGGCGAGCCCGGAACCGAGGGCGCGGATCTCCGCCTGCTGCGCCCGGATCGCCCGAAGCTGGCGGACGGTGACCTCCTCCAGGCTGATGAAGGTGAGCCGGCGCTCCAGAAGCCCGCAGAGAAGGTGAATCTGCCGGTCGATCCGGCCCATGCCGACGCGCAGCACGACGGTGAAGACGATCGAGCAGAACAGGCCGGTCAGCGACATGATGAACTTGGCCGAGGCCACCGCCATCAGGGCGCGCAGCGACTGCTGCACTTCCGCCTGGGTGCCGAGATTCATCTCGGCAAGGGCCGCGATCAGGCCGAGAAAGGTGAGGAACAGGCCGACCATGACGAACAGGCCCGGCACCACCCGCCAGAAGCCCGGGCCGAAATGCAGGTCCTCGGTGTTGAAGAACAGGCCCGGCCGCACGGCATTGCGCAGGGTGACGGCGCCATCCAGCCCCTCCTCGCGCACCAGCGTCTCGGCATATTCCGTCCACGCCTCGGAAAGGGTGCCCCGCGCTGCGGACCGGCCGGTGGCCCCGGCGACCGCCGCGCTCACCCGGTCGAGGGCGCCGCCGCCGGACAGCCCGGCCACCCGGGCCCGCATCCAGCCGAGCGCCCGGGCCCGCTGCCAGACGACCCCGCCATAGAGGCCGCCGGCCACGAGCAGAAGGGCCAGCAGCGCCAGGGTGACGACCCCGGGCGCGGCCGGGTTCACCAGAAGTCCGGCGATCCGCAGCACGAAATCGCGCACCGCGATTCCGATCGTGAGCATGTCGTCCAGCACCGCTTCCATGCCTCGTCAAACGCGAGGAAATTCAGGCCTCGCACGCAGAAGGTCCCGGATCCGGGAATCGGGCGGGCACGTTGGCACATCGGCGCCGCGAATGCCGATGCAGTGTTGCATCGCAGCAGAACATATTGCGTGTCGCCTGGCGCGGGCGCCGATCGGGCTCCCGTCCGGCGGCCGGCACGGCGTCCTGACGGGGACGGCGCTCATACCAGCCGCACGAAGTGCTGACCGCACCTTAGCGCCTGAAGGGCAGCAGATTTCTCATATGCCCCAAGGACATGAGAAATCTGCATCGGAATAGCAAAGAGTTCTCTTCGAGGATCTTTGGTATCATCTGCCCCGGAGAGACTGGATGAGGGGGAATCATCCGCTGATACGGGGCAAAAAGAAAAACATTCCGGCCGCGGGGTGCGAGCTGGAAGTCGACAGGCAAAAGATTCAAAGACATCTTCCGTGAGCAACACAGCTGGCGCAGTGTTTTCCCAGGATGAATTCCTGGTCCTGATTAACGATGACTTGCAATATAGCCTCTGGCCGGCGGCGCTGGAGATCCCGGAGGGCTGGCAGCCGACCGGCCCGAGAGGTGACCGGTCGGTCTGTCTTGCCTATGTCGAGGCCAACTGGCGCGACATGCGCCCGCGTCGTCTGCGCGAGGCCATGGACGGACCATGAACGCCGCTCCTGACATCGCCGCCCGCCCGTCGGCCCGCTCCTGCGGGGAAGAGGGCGGAGCCCAACCCGCCGCAGTCAACCCTGCGACCCTGCCCGAGGCCTTCGAGGCCCAGGTGGCGCGCACGCCGGAGGCCATCGCCCTCGTCTGGGACGATGCGGCCCTGAGCTATCGCGCCCTGGACGCCCGGGCCAACCGGCTGGCCCGGCGGCTGGTGGCGGAGGGCATCGGGCCGGAGGATCTGGTCGGGCTGGCGCTGCCGCGCGCGCCGGAGATGATTATTGCCCAGCTCGCCGTCCTGAAGGCGGGGGCGGCCTATCTGCCCCTCGATCCGGACTGGCCGGTGCCGCGGCTGACGCTGCTTCTCGCCGATGCCGGCGCCGTCCGCCTGATCGGCACCACGGACAGTCTGGCCGCCCTCCGCGCGGCGGACGGCCCGCTGCCGCCCGTGCTCTGTCTCGATGATCCGGCGCTTTCGGCCGATCTCGCCGGCCGGCCGGCGGAACCGCTCCGCGATGACGACCGCCGCCGGCCGCTGCGGCCGGACAATCTCGCCTATCTGATCTACACCTCCGGCAGCACCGGCCAGCCGAAGGCCTCGGCGAACGTGCAGGCGAGCGTGGTCAATCTCGCCCGGGAGCCCGGCTATGCCGAGATCGACCCGCAGGACACGATCCTGCAATTTGCGCCCTGCGCCTTCGATGCCTCGGTGTTCGAGATCTGGGGGGCGCTGCTGAATGGCGCGCGCCTTGCGCTCGCCCCGCCCGGCCCCGTCGACCTCGTCCGGCTTGAAGCCGTCTGCGCCCGCCACCGGGTCACCATCGCCTGGATGACCTCGGGCCTGTTCGCCCGGGCGGCGGCGGATCATCTGCCGGTCTTTGCCGGGCTGCGCCATGTGCTGGCCGGCGGCGACGTGCTGCCCGTGGCCGCCGTGGCCCGGGTCCGCACCGCCTTTCCCGGGCTGCGGCTGACCAACGGCTATGGCCCGACGGAGACCACCACCTTCGCCTGCACCCACCGGATCACCGCCGCCGATCCGGACCGGCCGCGCATTCCCATCGGCCGGGCCATCGGCAACGTCACCCTGCATGTGCTCGACGACGCCCTGGCGCCGGTGGCCGAGGGCGCGGCGGGCGAACTCTACATCGCCGGAGCGGGCCTTGCCCGCGGCTATGCCGGGAGGCCGGGGCTGACCGCGGAGCGCTTCCTTGCCTGCCCCTTCGGCCCGCCGGGCAGCCGGATGTATCGCACCGGCGATCAGGTGCGCCGGCTGGACGATGGCACGCTGGATTTTCTCGGCCGCGCCGACGGGCAGATCAAGCTGCGCGGCTTCCGCATCGAGCCCGGGGAGATCGAGGCGGCGCTGGTGGCCCTGCCCGGGATCGCCCAGGCCTGCGTCCGGCTGCGCCCGGTGGCCGGCGAGCGGCGGCTCGTCGCCTATGTGGTCGCGCGGCCGGGCGAACCGCTGCTGCCGGCACAGAGGCTGCGCGCCGCCCTTGCCGCCCGGCTGCCCGCCTACATGCTGCCCGGCGCCGTCGTGCCCCTGGTCGCCCTGCCGCTGACGCCCAATGGCAAGATCGACTATGCCGCCCTGCCCGAACCCGTCCCGGGCCCCGGAGAGGCGCCGTGGCGCGCCCCGGCCACGCCGGAGGAAGCGCTGCTCTCGGCGCTCTTTGCCGAACTGACCGGCGCCGCCCGGGTGGGGCCCGACGACGACTTCTTCGCTCTCGGCGGCCATTCCCTGCTGGCGCTGCGGCTGCTGGCGCGCCTGCGGCAGGACAGCGGCGCGGACCTGTCGCTGCGCACCCTGTTCGCGCACCCGACCCCGGCCGGCCTGGCCGCGGCCCTGACCGAGGCCGTCCGCGATGCCCGCCCGCCCCTCGTGCCCGGCGCCGGCAGCACCGGCGGACGCCTCGCGCTCTCCTCGGGACAGACCCGGCTGTGGGCGCTGGACCGGCTCGACGGTCCCTCCTCGGCCTATCATATCGTGCTCGCCTGGCGGCTCGACGGCCGGCTGGACGCCCGCGCGCTGGCGGCAGCGCTGGCCGATGTGGTCGCCCGCCACGCGCCGCTGCGCACCGTCATCCGCGAGCGCGACGGCACCCCGGAAGGGCACCTGCTGCCCCCGCCCGCCGGCCAGACGCTGCTGACGGTGGAGGCCGCG
>JBBSSF010000207.1:0-6513 GCA_038242345.1 Hyphomicrobiales bacterium | reverse complement strand
TGGCGGCCGGCAGCTGGATGGCGCGCCGGCGCCTGTGGCGATGCTGCCGGCAGCCCGCGCCCGCACCGCGCTTCCCCTCCTCGTCGACAGCGGCATCCGCCGCGGCAGCGATGTGGTGAAGGCGATCGCGCTGGGCGCCTCGGCGGTGATGCTCGGCCGCGCCGTGCTCTATGGTCTCGCCGCCGATGGCGAGGACGGCGCCTTCACCGCCATCGCCCTGATCCGCGAGGAAATCGACCGCACGCTGGCACTTGCCGGCCGCGCAAGCCTCGCCGATCTGGACGCCGGACTGGTTCTCTCAAACTGAAGAAAAACTGGAGGGTGTGGGAGGCTGTGCCTCCCACGGGGTTTGGGGCAAGGCCCCAAATCATCCAAGCCCCGCCGTCGCCCGAGCCGTCCGCCGGGCCGAAACCAGCGCCGCGATGATGAACACGACCGTCATCAGCAGCACGATGGTGGGCGCCGGGGCGCTGTCGATAAAGAAGGACAGGTAGACGCCGAGGAAGGACGAGCCGGCGCCGACGGCGACCGAGGTCATCAGCATCGCGCCAAACTGGCGGGTGAGCAGGACGGCGATGGCGCCGGGGGCAATGAGGATGGCGACGGCGAGAATGATGCCGACGGCCTTCAGCGCCGCGACGATGGAGAGGGAGAGCAGGCACAGCAGGCCATAGTGCAGCAGCCCGACGGGCAGGCCGATGGCGCGGGCCTCCACCGGATCGAAGGCGTGCAGCACCAGATCCCGCCATTTCAGCATCAGCGCGCCGGTGACGATGGCGGCGATGAGACCGGTGGTGAGAACATCACTCCAGTCGACGCCGAGCATGTCGCCGAAGAGGATGTGGTCGAGATGCACGTCGGACTGGATCTTGGTGTACATGACGACGCCCAGACCAAACATGCCGGAGAAGACGACGCCCATCACGGTGTCGCGTTTCACGCGGCTGTTGTCCTGGATGTAGCCGACGGCAACGGCACAGACCATGCCGGCGACGAACGCGCCGACGCCGAGGGGCAGGCCGAGGATATAGGCCCCGACCACCCCCGGCAGCACGGCATGGGACGTGGCGTCGCCCATCAGCGACCAGCCCTTCAGCACCAGAAAGCACGAGAGCAGCGCCGCCGGCACCGCCACCAGAAGGGCGATGACGAAGGCCGTCTGCATGAACTCGAACTGGAACGGCAGGACGAGGGTGGCAAGCGCGCTCATGCGGCATCCCCCGGGGCCCGCAGCGCGGCAGCGGCGCGACGGCGGGCGGCGAGCACGCCATGCTTGGGCGCGAAGATGAAGGCGGCGAGGAAGACGAGGGTCTGCAGCACGACGATCAGCCCGCCGGTGGCACCATCGAGAAAATAGGAGACGTAGGCGCCGACAAAACTGGTCAGCGCCCCCACGAGGATGGAGACGATGATGAGGCGCGGGAAGCGGTCGGTGAGCAGATAGGCCGTCGCTCCCGGGGTCACCACCAGGGCGATGACGAGGAAGGCGCCGACGGTCTGGAGGGCCGCCACCGTGCAGGCGGCAAGCAACGTGAAGAACATCACCTTGAGGGCCGTCGGGCGCAGGCCGATGGAGCGGGCGTGGTTCTCGTCGAAGAAGGTCGCCATCAGGTCACGCCATTTGACGATCAGCACGGCCAGAGAGCCGAAGCCGATGAGCGCGAGCTGGAGAATATCCTCCGGGGTGATGGCGAGGATATTGCCGAGCACGATGGTCTCGATGTTCACCGAGGCCGGCGACAGCGAGATCATGAACAGGCCGAGGCCGAAGAAGGCGGTGAAGATCAGGCCGATCACCGTGTCTTCCTTCAGCCGGGTGCGCTCGGAGAGGAACAGCATGGCCGCCGCCGCCAGTCCGCCGGAAAAGAACGCGCCGATGGAAAAGGGCATGCCCAGCATGTAGGCGCCGGCCACCCCCGGCACGATGGAATGGGACAGCGCGTCGCCGATGAGGGACCAGCCCTTCAGCATCAGGAAGGCGGAGAGGAAGGCGCAGACCGTGCCCACCAGCGCGCTCACCCACATGGCATTCAGCATGTAGGAATAGGTGAAGGGTTCCAGCAGGAGGGCGATCATTCCGCCGCCCCTTCCGGGCCGGAATGGCGCGGCGCCGGCTTGTTGTCGTAGAGCACGAACGGGCGCTCGTCGTCGGTGATGACGCGCACCGGCGTCGCCGTCTCGCTTTCCGGATGGCCGAGCACGAAATGCCGGAGCACGCCGCCGAAGGCCGCCTCCAGATTCTCGCGCGTGAAGGTCTCCTCGGTCAGGCCGTAGCCGAGCACGGTGCCGCGGATGAGCACGGTGCGATCGCAGAATTCCGGCACGGAACCGAGATTGTGGGTGGAGACCAGCATCACCCGGCCCTCGTCGCGCAGCGCCCGCAGCAGGTCGATGATGGCATCCTCGGTCTTCACGTCGACGCCGGTGAAGGGCTCGTCGAGCAGGATCACCTGCCCTTCCTGGGCGAGCGCGCGGGCGAGGAAGACCCGCTTCTTCTGCCCGCCGGAGAGTTCGCCGATCTGGCGCTTGCGGAAATCGAGCATCCCCACCCGGGCAAGCGCCGCGGTCACGGCCTCGCGGTCGACGGCACGGGGAATGCGCATCAGCCCCATGCGGCCATAGCGGCCCATCATCACCACATCCTCGACGAGGACGGGGAATGTCCAGTCGACCTCTTCCGCCTGGGGCACATAGGCGACGAGGCCGGCCTTCAGCGCCGCGCGCACCGGGCGACCGAGAATGCGGATCTCGCCCTTGGCGGCGCGCACGAAGCCCATCAGCGCCTTGAAGAGCGTCGACTTGCCGGCGCCATTGACGCCGACCAGCGCGGTGATGGTGCCGGTCGGGATCTCGAAGGTGGCATCGCGCAGCGCCGTGTAGCCGTTGCGATAGGTGACGGTGACATCCTCGACGGCAATGCCGCTGTCGGCGGCCGGAAGCGCCCCGCTCATTGCGCCGCGCCCTCGCCGGTGAGGCCGCGGGCGATGGTGTCAGTGGTCACGCGCATCAGGTCGAGATAGGTGGGCACGGGGCCATCCGGATCGCTGAGGGAATCGACATAGAGCACGCCGCCATAGCGGGCGCCGGTTTCCCGCGCCACCTGCCGGGCCGGATCCGGAGACACCGTGCTTTCCGAGAAGATGACGGGAATGCTGTTCTCGCGCATGGCGTCGATCACCTTGCGCACCTGCCTTGGCGTGCCCTGGCTGTCGGCGTTGATCGGCCAGAGATAAAGCTCTTTCAGGCCGAAATCCCGGGCGAGATAGGAAAAGGCGCCCTCGCTCGTCACCAGCCAGCGTTCAGTATCCGGCAGGGCCGCGAATTTCTCCCGGATCGGCGCCATGGCGGCGGCAATCTGCGCCTTGTAGGCCTCGGCATTGGCCTTGTAGACCTCGGCGCCGTCCGGATCCGCCCTGGTGAAGGCGTCGCGGATATTGTCGACATAGAGCGCCGCATTGTCCGGCGACATCCAGGCGTGGGGGTTCGGCTTGCCGCTATAGGGCCCTTCCGAAATGCCCATGGGCACAACCCCCTCGGACACCACGACGCTCGGCACATCCTTCAGGCGGCGGAAGAATTTCTCGAACCAGAGCTCCAGATTGAGCCCGTTCCACAGCACCAGCTGGGCATCCTGGGCCTTCAGGATATCCCCCGGGGTCGGCTGATAATTGTGGATCTCGGCGCCGGGGCGGATGATCGCCTCCACCTCCACCCGGTCACCGCCGACATTGCGGGCCATGTCGGCAATGATGGTGAAGGTGGTCACGGCCTTGAGCTTGCCCCCGGCCCGCGCCGGAAGGGCCGGAAAACCGGAGACCAGCGCCAGACCGGCCAGACCCGCAAGCACGGTGCGGCGTGAAGGAATCAGCATCTCTTCCTCGAATGCGATCAACTCGCAAGAGATGCTACGCAGTCTCGGCGGGAACTGCAAGGGCAATCGCTATTGCAAATGAGTTTCAATTCAAGCCAAAGGGACTGGTCCGGGGCAGCCCCGGCTGCGGTCGGCGGAGCGGAGCGCTCCACCGCGCTCCCGCATGACCGGAACCGCCTGGAAAGGTGCCCCGTCTGCCGCAAGGGGGATCCGGGCCCCGCGCGACCGGATGGCCCCCCGCGGGGAGCCGCCTCAATAGGCGTTGCGGTCGCGCAGCACCGTCAGGGCGGTCATCACCATCACCTTGATGTCCAGCCAGAGCGACCAGTTCTCGATATAATAGAGATCATATTCCACGCGCTTGCGCAGCTTCTCGATCGTATCGAGCTCGCCGCGATAGCCGTTCACCTGGGCCCAGCCGGTCAGACCCGGCTTCACCCGGTGGCGCGCGGCATATTCGGCCACGACATCTTCCAGATTGTGGCCGCCGGCCTGGGTGGCGAGCGCATGGGGGCGCGGGCCGACGATGGACATGTCGCCCTTCAGCACATTGAGGAGCTGGGGCAGTTCATCGAGGGAGGTGCGGCGGATGAAGCGCCCGACCCGGGTGACCCGGGGATCGCCGCGACCGGTCTGGCGGGCGGCGCCGGCATCGCTCAGATGGGTGTACATGGAGCGGAACTTCAGCATCATGAACACGCCATTGTCGAAGCCCACCCGGCGCTGGCGGAAGAGCACGGGGCCGGCCGATTCCAGCTTCACCGCCAGGGCGATGACGATCATCAGCGGGCTGAGCAGCACCAGGGCGAGGCCGGCGATGAGGATGTCCTCGATCCGCTTGGCGATCCCGTCCCAGCCGCTGATCGGACGGTCGGTCAGCGCCAGGCACATCACGCCGCCGAACTGGCGCACCTCCAGGGCCCGGTGGCCGGTATCGTAGAAATCGGCGAAGGACGACAGCCGGACCGGCCGCATGGCGAGGCGGGCGGCGAGATATTTCGGCACCGGATCGCGCTGGCTGTCATAGGCCAGGATGATGTGGTCGACATCCAGCGGGCCTTCGGAAAGCAGCGCATCCACGGCGCCCCGGTCGTCCGCCACATGCACGGCGACGATGCGGCGCAGGCTGTTCTCCTCAAGGGCGGCATATTCGAGCACCGACGGCACCAGCCCGCCGGCGCCGATGATGGCCACCCGCTCGATGCACCAGCCGCGCCGGGCCGCCTGATCGAACAGGACATCAAAGACGAAATCGACCACGGTGATGACAAGTGCGGCGGCCACGAACCACACCCCGATCCACAGCCGGGAATATTCCGACGTCGTCTGGATCGAGAAGAAGAACACCAGCAGGGCGATGAAGGTGGCCCCAAGCGCCCGCAGCTTGCGGATGATGCGGGTGCGGCCGGAGCGCAGCTCGAAGAAGGGATAGGTGTCGGTGATGCTGGCCAGCGTCACATAAAGCGCCGTGACCAGGCCGATGGTGCCGAGATAGCTGATATTGAAGCCGTCGGCCGCAAGCTGCAGCAGCACCATCGCGACGAAACCGATGAGACCGAGCAGGAAGGTGTCCATCATGAGCATCGCGCTCTGGACCCAGGGCAGGGACAGTCGCCTGACGGGGACGACAGACGCAGACACACCCAGCCCCCCTGATGCGGAAATATACATTCGCCGAAACAAACCGTTCTAAAAATAACGACCTTGGCGCGGAGAGAAAAAAGCGCCTGCGAAAATCAAATCTCCCTCACCGGGGGGGCCCGAACGGGCAAATCCGGCAGTTGATAGAATACAAAACTCAATGTGCCGGCAATCCGGACAGATCACTCAGAAAGGAAACACTGCATCCGCCACGCCGTCAAGGCCGGCCTTGAGAGCGACAGGGCGGACCGTCCGCGCCTTCACCGCAGGGGGCCTCGACCGCAGGCGGGGAAAAAATCGGGGACTGCCCTTGTCTTCATTTGTCTACGCCTCCGCGACGCGCCTGCCCACAGAGCCAATTGACGCGGCGCAAAGGCAAAAGGGGAGCCGCGGCACGGCTCCCCCCTTGATGCAACCGGCTCCGCCGGAGCCCTCTCCCGGAAGCGGCCCTGCGATCCGAGGCGCAGCGCCGCCGGCCGGTGAAGACGTCCGCGGGGAGAGGCCCCCTCCCCTCCGGTCCTGTCCTCATACCAAAGACCCTCGAAGAGGACTCTTTGGTATTCCGATGCAGATTTCTCATGTCCTTGGGACATATGAGAAATCTGCTGCCTTTCAGGCGCTAAGGTGCGGTCAGCACGTCGTGCGCGTGGTATCAGGCGTGTTCCGCCGCCGCCGCCGTCGCCGCGGCCTCTTCCTCGGCCTCCTTTTCGGAGCGGACCCCGTTGAAGAAGGCATTCAGGGCCACCGAAACGATGGCGGCCAGCAGGATGCCGGATTCCAGCAGCGGATGCAGGCTGTGGGGCAGATGATTGAAGAAGTTCGGCGCCACCATCGGGATCATGCCGAAGCCGACGGAGATGGCGACGGAGATGGCGACGACATAGAGATTGAAGCGGTTATGCTTGAAGTCCACCTGGGTGAGGATGCGCGCACCGGTGGCGGCGACCATGCCGAACATGACGAGACCGGCACCGCCGAGCACGACATTGGGCACAGATTCC
>JBBSSF010000206.1:0-6578 GCA_038242345.1 Hyphomicrobiales bacterium | reverse complement strand
GGCCGGGGAGGCCGATGCCGCCGCGGCCTTCCGCGCGCTCGCCATCGATCCGGTGCTGGCCCGCTCCGACCGGGCGCTGCCGGGCATCCTCGCCGAGATCGCCGTCGGGCTGGACTATCTGGCGCCGGTTGCCGCCTGATACCAAAGATCCTTGAAAAGGACTCTTTGGTATTCCGGTTCAGATTTCTCATGCCATTGAGGAATATGAGAAATCTGATGTTCTTCAGGCGCGCGGTGCGGTCAGCACTTGCGTGCCTGGTATGAGGTTCGCGGGGGGCTCCGGCCCTGCGCTCGTCTTCAGGGGAGCGGCATCGCGTGTCCCCGACCGGAATGAAAAAGGGCGGCGGATCTTCGGGGATCCGCCGCCCTCCGCTTTTTCAGGATCGCGTGTCCGCAAGGATCAGGCCTTGGGCGACCAGTCCTCGACGGAAAGGCCGAAGCCTTCGAGGCCCAGATAGCGGCGCGGCCGGCTGGACACGACCTTGATGGAGGAGATGCCGAGATCCTTCAGGATCTGGGCGCCGATGCCCACCTCGCGCCACTCGTCGGCGCGCTGGTTGGCGGATTCATGCTGCTCCTGCTGCTCGGACAGCGCCTCGCGCGGGCGGGTGACGCCCCGGCCGACGCCGACCGCGCCCTCGCGCAGATAGACGAGCACGCCACAGCCATGGCTGGCGATCTGGGCCAGCGAGCGCTCGATCTCGCGTTCCTTGCCGAACACGTCGTCGATCACCGATTCCAGCTTGATGCGGGCCGGAATGCCGGTGCCGTGGCGGATGTCGCCGAAGACGAGGGCGACATGGTGCATCGGATCGAACGGGGTGCGGTACTCGACGGCGCGCACGGTGCCGACCGGCGTGTCGATCGGGAATTCGGCCACCCGCTCCACCAGACGCTCGTTGCGCTGGCGCCAGGCGATGAGATCGGCCACCGACACCTTCTTCAGGCCGTGGGCCTCGGCGAAGGCCGTCACCTGGGGGCCGCGGGTGACGGTGCCGTCATCGTTGACCAGCTCGCAGATGACGCCGATGGGCGGCACGCCGGCGAGCTTGCACAGGTCCACGGCGGCTTCCGTATGGCCGGAGCGCACGAGCACGCCGCCGTCGCGGGCGATCAGCGGGAAGATGTGGCCGGGGCGGGAAAAGTCCTCGCCGGCGGCGTTCGGGTTGGCCAGCGCCCGCACGGTGGCGGCGCGGTCATCGGCCGAGATGCCGGTGGTGGTGCCGTGGCGGTAGTCGATGGACACCGTGAAGGCGGTGGTGTGGGCGGAATCGTTCTCGGCCACCATCGGGGCGAGGTTCAGCCGGCGGGCATCGGCGCGGCTCATCGGGGCGCAGACGATGCCCGAGGTGTGGCGCACGATGAAGGCGATCTTGTCCGGCGTGGCATGGACGGCGGCGACGATCAGGTCGCCTTCGCCCTCGCGGTCGTCATCATCGGTGACGACGACGATTTCGCCCCGCTCGAAGGCGCGCAGCGCCTCGGCGACCCGTTCGATGTCGGAAGTCATGAGAACCTGTCTCCTCAGGCGCCAGTGAAGGGGGCGCCGATCTGGGCCCGGTGGCGCAGGAAATGATCGGCGAGCACGAGAGCGAGCATGGCCTCGCCCACGGGCACCGCCCGGATGCCGACACAGGGGTCGTGCCGGCCCTTGGTCATCACCTCCACCTCCTCGCCGCCGCGGGTGATGGACCGGCGGGGCGTGAGGATGGAGGATGTGGGTTTCACGGCGAAGCGCGCCACCACCGGCTGGCCGGAGGAGATGCCGCCGAGGATGCCGCCGGCATTGTTGGAGAGGAACACCGGCCGGCCGTCATTGCCGAGGCGCATCTCGTCGGCATTCTCCTCGCCGGAGAGACAGGCGGCGGCAAAGCCCGCGCCGATCTCCACGCCCTTCACCGCATTGATGGACATGAGCGCGGAGGCGATGTCCTGGTCCAGCTTGCCATAGACCGGGGCGCCCCAGCCGACCGGCACGCCTTCCGCCACCACCTCCACGACGGCGCCGACGGAGGATCCCGCCTTGCGCACGCCGTCGAGATAATCGCTCCACACGGCCGCCATTTCAGCATCGGGACAGAAGAACGGATTGTTTCCGATTTCGTTCCAGTTCCAGCGGCTGCGGTCGACGGCATGGGGGCCGACCTGGACGAGGGCGCCGCGAATCGCCACCCCGGGAATCACCTTGCGGGCGATCGCGCCGGCTGCCACCCGGGCCGCCGTCTCGCGGGCCGAGGAGCGCCCGCCGCCGCGCGGATCGCGCAGGCCATATTTGGCGTCGTAGGTATAGTCGGCATGCCCCGGCCGGTAGCGGTCGGCAATCGCCGCATAGTCCTTGGAGCGCTGGTCGGTGTTGCGGATGAGGAGGCCGATCGGCGTGCCCGTGGTCAGGAAACCGCCTTCGGTGGCCGGATCGTCGATGACCCCGGACAGCACCTCGACTTCATCCGGCTCGCGCCGCTGGGTGGTGAAGCGCGACTGGCCCGGCCGGCGGCGGTCCAGTTCGGCCTGGATGTCGGCGGTCGTCAGCGCGATCCCGGGCGGGCAGCCATCCACCACGCAGCCGAGCGCCGGCCCGTGGCTCTCGCCGAAGGTGGTGAAGCGGAACAGGTGGCCGAAGCTGTTGTGGGACATGGAACGCGCGGGGCCCCGTTCGGGAAGGACAAGGGCGGGCCGATGCTCGGACCCGCCGTCCGGTCGGGCACCTTATTAGGACCTTGCGGCCGGCCGGTCAAACCGGCGCGACCGGGGGAGGGGGTGGCTAGCGGCGGCGGTCTCCCGCAGGTAGCGTCTTGCCTGAGCGCCGGTTCGTGCCATGGTTCGCCCGAGGGCGCCGGCAGGGCCGGCCACGGGTCATTCGAGGATCAGGAGAAAAGCCCATGTGCACGCTCGACGGATGCGGCGCCGACGACACCCGCCCGCCGCTGGTGATCGCGCCCGCCGACCGGCGCGCCTTCGTGCTGGGGCTGGCGAGCCTGCCGCTCGCGGCGGTGCTGTCGGATCCCGCGCTTGCCCAGATCGCCACGGCGGTGGCCACCGAGACGGTGCGGATCAGGACGCCGTCGGGCCAGGAGATCGAGGCGTCGGTCGCCCGGCCGGCTGCCGGCGAGACCGAGAAGCCGCCGGCCATCATCCTCATCCATGAATGGTGGGGCCTCAACAACCAGATCAAGTCCGTGGCGGTGGAGCTCGCCAACATGGGCTATCTGGCGATTGCGGTGAACCTCTTCGGCAAGCCGGCTGTCGAGGATCCGGCGGCGGCCAAGGCGCAGGTGTCGGCTGTCGATGCGGCGGCGGCCACCGAGGCCCTCGTCACCTGGGTGAAGTGGGCGAAGGAGCCCGGCCGCTCCACCGGCAAGGTCGGGGTGATGGGCTGGTGCTTCGGCGGCGGCTGGGCGCTCAACACCGCCCTTGCCACGCCGGTCGATGCCACGGTCATCTATTATGGCAACGTCGCCAAGACCGCGGACCAGCTGAAGACCCTCCAGGGTCCTGTGCTCGGCCAGTTCGGCACCCAGGACAAGAGCATCAACAAGGACATGGTGGACGGGTTCGAGGCGGCCATGACGGCGGCCGGCAAGCAGGACCAGCTCACTGTCTACTGGTATGAGGCCGACCACGCCTTCGCCAATCCGACGGGCGCCCGCTATGACGCCCTCGACGCGGATCTGGCCTGGCAGCGCACGTCCGACTTTCTCGCCCAGAATCTCCAGCAGATGTGAGATCCGCGCGCGGACGAGACAGCGACACCCCGTGCCACGCATGGGGTGTCGTTTGCATTTTCAGGGCGTTCCATGATGTCCGCGCGGGTGGAGGGGACACCGCTCGCGCAGGCCGGATGCTCTTTCTGCTGCTCTGTGCCCGTCCGGCCGCATCAGTCCTGTCCGGTGGCCGGCAGGGGGCCGTCAGCCGCTGGGCGATCAGTCCTGCTGGCCGCGGGGGCGATAGACGCCGGTCTTCGGGTCGCGCTCCAGGGTCTCGGCCGGCGCCTCTGCGCCGGGGTCGCGGCGGCCCCGGCGCATCCGGGCGGCGCGGGACGCCTCGCTCTGGCGCAGGCGCTCGCCCACCCGCTGCACCTCGCGGCGCATGACCAGCCACACGATGAACAGTGCGGCGGCTCCGATCACGAGCAGGATGCGTCCCATGCCGGGAAAATTCCTTCTGGTCAGGCAGGCGACGGCCGGTCCGTCCGGCCGCGCGGACCCATGATATGGGAGTGCCGGGGACGGATTCCAGCCGCCGGGCCCGTCAAAGTCCGTGGCGGGACCACCAGACGCGCTCTTCCAGCGCCGAGAGCACACCGGCGGTCATTTCCGCCGGATCCGGTCCGCGGGCAGCCCCGAGGCCCAGGCGGAACCAGCCGCGCCGGCGCTCGCCGACGGGCTTCAGCACCACATCCGGACCATAGCGCTCCTCCAGAATCGCCCGCGGATGGCCGATGCCATCGGCCAGGCCAAGGGAGATGGCGCGGGCGCCGGTCCAGAACAGGCCGGAGAACAGCTCCGGATCATCGGCCAGCCGGCTGCCCCGGCGCGCGCGCACCAGCGCGATGAAGCCGGCATGGATTTCCGCCTGCAAGTCTTCCAGATGGGCGACATCCTCGGGCCGCTCCGGCGAGAACGGGTCGAGGATCGCCTTGCGGGTGCCGGCGGTGTGCACCCGGCGCTCGACGCCCAGCCGGTCGATCAGCCCCTTGAGGCCGAAGCCTTGCGAGATCACGCCGATGGAGCCGACCACCGAGGCGGCGTCGACGAAGATCTCGTCGCCGGCCACCGCGATCAGGTAGCCGCCCGAGGCCGCCACATCCTCGCAGAACACCAGCACCTTGCGGCCCTTGCGGGTGGCGAGCTGGCGGATGCGGTCATGGATCAGCTGCGACTGCACCGGCGAGCCGCCCGGCGAGTTGATGACGATCGCCACTGCCGGCGCCCTTTTGAACGCGAAGGCGGCCTCCAGCCGGGACTCGACCCGGGCCAGCGACAGGCCGGGCCGGAAGGGCGTGCCATCGGCCCCGATGATGCCGGTGAGCCGCACCACGGGGACCACGGGCGCCCGGACGAACAGCTTCGACAGGGACAGCGCCATGACATCTCTCCGTGGGGACAGGGGGATCTGGGGAAGGGGATCAAATGAAAACGGCCGGGCGATAACCGTCCGGCCGGGAGGCAGGGCGTCGGCGCGCGGGGGGCGCCGACGCGGATCAGGACCGGCCGGTCAGGGCTTCGGGGCCGGGGTGCCGGTGGCCTTGCGCTGCTCGTCGATCAGCTTCTGACGGGCGGCCTCGGCCTTCTTCTGAAGCTCTTCCTGCAGCTTCTGCTGCTGCTTCTGCAGCTCGGCCGGCTCAATGGCCGGGCCATCATAGACCTTGCCGAAGCCCTTCAGCGACAGGTTGAAGGAAACCGGCTTGGCCTGCTGGTTGATGACGGTCAGGCCGAGCTGGCTGCCCTTCTTCAGGGAGGCGATCAGCGCGTCCGGAGCGCCCATGTCGGCATAGCAGGCGTTCGGGAAACAGACCGTATACTTGGCCATGTCCGGCTTGTTCTTGTCGACGGTGACGCGCAGGCCCGGCTGAAGCAGCATGCCCGGGGGCACCGCGATCAGCATGGTGCGGTTCTTGTCGCCGGAGATCTCGCGCAGCGCGACCGAGGCGAGGAACTGGCCGTTGTCGGTCCGCAGTTCCTGGGTCACGAGACAGATGGTCTTCTTGGACTGGGGATCCGTGCTGCAGATCTTGATCCACGGGCTGTCATTGTTGGCCTGCTGGGCGGCCGCAGGGCCGGCCGTCACGGCCAGCGCCATCAGCGCGCCAGCCAGCCAGCGCCCCTTGCCCCCGAAGATGTCAGAAATCGTCCGCGCCATGTGGACCCCGTCGTGTTCGCTCGAAAGGAGGCGCGCCATGATCGGCAGGGCCTCGTCGAATTCGGATAGCTGCGTCGGAGCCGCGTCGGCCCCACGTGCTTTCCTCTGTCGCCAGACTTGGGCGACATGGTGTCGAACAGGGGCGGCTTCCGGGAGCCAAGCGTTGATTAACCCCAACTTGGGGCCATTTCCAGCCTGAGCGGACATCCGTGTCGCACCCCGGACGATGCGCCGCGCGCCCGTCCGGACCGGAAGCCCCCGCTCTGGCACGCCGCTCGCTAGAGTGCGCCCGGCCGAAGGAGTCGGGATCGGGAGAACTG
Source organism: Hyphomicrobiales bacterium (assembly GCA_038242345.1). Lineage (GTDB taxonomy): Bacteria > Pseudomonadota > Alphaproteobacteria > Rhizobiales > Segnochrobactraceae > JBBSSF01. Next base: position 399 of record JBBSSF010000206.1, on the reverse strand, counting down.
GGCGCGATGCGCAGCATTGGTGTGGACGTCGTCGCCGACGTCATCTGTCCATGGTGCTATCTCGGCACGCGCCGTCTGGAGGCCGCGGCCCGGATGGTGCCGGGCATTTCGGTGGCCGTGCGCTGGGTGCCCTATTTCCTGGAACCGGACACGCCGGCCGCTGGCGTTGACTATCGCACCCACATGATTGCCCGCTTCGGTGCCGCCGAAAAGCTGGACCGGGTGAACGAACGCATCGCCGCGCTCGGCGAGGGCGACGGCATCGCCTTCCAGTTCGACCGGATCAAGCGGATCCCGAACACTCTTGATGCCCACCGCATGATTCGCTGGGCGGCGGTGGAAGGACGCGCCAACGCTCTCATGGAGGCGATGCAGGCGCTCTATTTCTGCCGCGGGGCG
>JBBSSF010000205.1:0-6589 GCA_038242345.1 Hyphomicrobiales bacterium | reverse complement strand
CTCCTCCCGCCCGCCCGACCCGCGGGATGGCCGGAACCCGCAGCACGCGCCCGGAGCGAACCGGACTGCGCGCCCCTGCCCATCGCCCGAATGGTCCCCTCCCCCTTTCAGAACAGGCTGAGCTGAACGCCCGCCCCCGAGGGTGGAGAGAACAGGTCCGTCCTCAGACGCGCGCGGCGCTTGTTGAGACCGAGACGTCGGGTGGCCAGCTCGAAGCGGCGGCCGATGGTCCAGGCATAGGGGCCGCTGCCGGTCATGCGCTTGCCGAAGGCCGCCTCGTTCTCTCCCCCCTCGCGCATCGCCTTCACCAGCGACATCACATGGCGGAAGCGGTCGGGGTGCTCGCGCACCAGCCAGTCCTTGAAGATGTCGGCCACCTCATGGGGCAGGCGCAGCACCACATAACCCGCCTCCCGCGCCCCTGCTTCGGCCGCCGCATCCAGAATGCGCTCGATCTCGTGATCGGTCAGGGCCGGAATGATCGGCGCCACCATCACGCCCGTCGGCACCCCGGCCCCGGCAAGCTGGCGGATCGCCTCCAGCCGCCGGCCGGGAGTGGCCGCCCGCGGCTCCATCCCGCGGGCAAGCCGGACATCCAGCGTGGTGACCGAGAGCGCGACCTTGGCGAGACCGCGGGCGGCCATGCGCGAGAGGATGTCGAGATCGCGCAGCACGCCTGCCGACTTGGTGACGATGGTGACCGGATGGTTGGCCGCATCGAGCACTTCCAGGATCGACCGGGTGATCCCCAGCTGGCGCTCCACCGGCTGATAGGGGTCGGTGTTGGTGCCCATGGCGATCGCCTTGGGATGATAGCCGGGGGCCGACAGCTCCCGCTCCAGAAGGGCAGCCGCCTCGGGCTTGGAGAACAGCTTCGTCTCGAAATCGAGACCCGGCGACAGCCCGAGATAGGAATGGCTCGGCCGGGCATAGCAGTAGGTGCAGCCATGCTCGCAACCCCGATAGGGATTGATGGAGCGGTCGAAGGCGATGTCGGGCGAGTCGTTGCGGGTGATGATCGTCCGCGCCTTTTCCGGCGTCACCTCGGTGCGGATCGGCTCCGGTTCGCCGTCGCCGCCCCAGCCATCCTCCATCGCTTCCCGGGCGTGGGCCTCGAAGCGGCCGGACGGGTTGATGCCCGCGCCCCGCCCCTTGCGCGCCTGGGCGGCCACCGACGTCGGATCGCCCTGCCCGGGCCCCGCCCCCTCGCCGACCTCGGCCCCGCCCTCGGGCACGGGGATGCGCGGCCGGCGGGCCGGCACGAAACGCCCGCCCTTCCGGCTCTCCCGCTCCCCGACGCCCCCTGCGTCCTCTCCGGCCGGCCGGATCTCCAGCGGCACGATCCCCATGGACCCGACTCCTTCCGCCTGTTCGGATTGCCCCCGCCGGAGCGCGTCTGCCCGCCTGTTCGGACTGGCGCACCGGAGCTTTGGAACATTAACAGAACATTCGGAACACAACAAGAACCGGACACCCGGTCCAGCCGGGTCACCGCGCCATTTTGTCCGGCCTGCGCGAGGGCGGCGCGAGGGCCCGGTGGCATCGACGGCCGCCGCTGCTATGACAGGGGCCATGATTAGCATCGTCATCGCGACCCGGGATCCGGGCGAGGAACTCCTGCACACCCTCTCGGCGCTGGTGCCGGCGGCAGCCGATGGCACGGTGCGCGAACTCGTCATCGCCGATGCCGGCTCCGGGCCGAGCGCGGCGGCGATTGCCGACGAGGCGGGCTGCGGATTTCTGGCGCTGCCCGGGCGCAGCCGGGGGATGCTGCTGGCCGCAGCCATCGCCGAGGCCCAGCGTGCGCCCTGGCTTCTGGTGCTGACGGCGGGCACGGTGCCCGGGGCCGGCTGGCAGCGCGAGGCCGCCGCCTTCATCGAGCGGGTGGAGCGGGCGGGCGACCCGCGCGGACGGGCCGCCACCTTCCGCTTCAGCCTGGATGATCTTGGTGTCGGCGCCCGGTTCAGCGAAGGCTGGCAGCGCCTGACCGGCCGCCTTGCCGGCGCCCCCACCGCCGCCTCGGGCCTGCTGGTTTCCCGGCAGACCCTGGAGCGGATCGGCGGCTTTGCCGATCTGCCGGCCCCGTTCGATCATGCCGATCTTCTGGCCCGCCTCGGCCGCGCCCGCCTCCACGGGCTGGCCACCCCGGCCGTGGTGATGCCCGCCGCCCGGGCAGAAAACCGCACCGGCGCGCTCTCCGCCGGGCTGATGGGCCTCGCCCCGCGGCTGGCCGCCCGGCTGGCCGGGCGACGCTGACACCGCCCGAAAATCCATGAGACCGGAACGGCCCCGGGGGCTTCAACGGCCGGCGTTCCCCTGCCGCGGAAGCCCGGCGCAATGCTGCCACACGCCCCCGGGGAGACTGCCCGGCCTCCGGAGCCTTTCCGTTCGCCCCGGCTCACCGGAACACGCCCCGGATTATTGACCGGTTGCTTTTTCTTCACGCGGAGCGGCATCCACGTCGCTTGGAACTGTCCCGGTCTTCGTGAGTTCAGGCCCCACCCCGGCGCATGTGTTCGTCAAGACGCGGCATGATCTCGACGAAGTTGCACGGCCGGTAGCGATAATCGAGCTGATATTGCAGGATGCCATCCCAGGCATCCCGGCATGCCCCCGAAGACCCCGGCAGGCAGAAGACGAAGGTCGTGCCGACCAGACCGGCGGTCGCGCGCGACTGCAGGGTGGAGGTGCCGATCAGGTCGAAGGAAATGCGGTGGAAGATCACAGAGAAGCCGTCCATGCGCTTGTCGAACAGCGGCTCGATGGCTTCCGGCGTGACATCGCGGCCGGTGAAGCCGGTGCCGCCGGTGGTCAGCACCACGTCGATCTCCGGATCGGCGGCGAAATCGGTGACGGCGGCGCGGATCTCGTCCACATCATCGGTCACGATCATCCGCCCGGCGAGCCGGTGACCGGCTTCGGTCAGCCGGGAGACGAGGGTGTCGCCGGACTTGTCATCGGCGAGGGTCCGGGTGTCGGACACGGTGATGACGGCAATGCTCATCGGGATGAAGGGGCGGCTCTCGTCTAGACGCGGCATCGGGGGTCTCCGTCCGGGCGCCGCCCGAGGGGGCGCCGGTCCTCATTGTCCTCAGGGTGCCCCCGCGCCGGCGGGCGCGCAAGGCGGCGAATCCGGCAGGCGGGGCGACATCCGCATTTCCCGCCGCTGGCGCCGGCGGCCGGTTTGGCGTAGAAGGGCTGCCCGCGGTCCCAGGACCGCCCCTTCCTTCGGTTCCCTCTCCATGTCTGCGCTTTCCCCGCGTGTCCGGACGGTTTCGGTGCGCCCCGCCGGCGATCAGGACGGCCCGGCCGTCGCGGCCGTGCTGGCGGCCGTCTTCGCCCTCTATCCCGGCTGCCTCTATGAGGAGGCCGAATTCCCGGAGCATGCGGCGCTGGCCAGCCATTATGCCGGCCGCGGCGGCGCGGCCTGGGTGGCGGAACAGCACGGACGGGTGGTGGGCTCACTCGCCATCGACCGGACCCCGGATCCGGAGACCTGCGAGCTGCTCAAGGTCTCTCTGCTGCCGGAAGCGCGCGGCGGCGGCGCGGCCCGGCAGATGCTGGAGGCAGCGCTTGGGGTTGCCCGGGCGGCCGGCGCGAAGCGGGTGCGGCTGTGGTCCGACACGCGCTTTGCCGAGGGCCATGCCTTCTATGCCCGCAACGGCTTTGCCCGTGTGCCGGCGGTCCGCTTCCTCGATGATGTCTCGTCGTCCTGGGAGTTTGCCTACAGCCGGGAGCTCGTCTGAATGTCCGCCCTGGCCCGGTCCGCGCCCTTTCTCTACATGAACGGCTCGGTGGCCGCCTTCTCCACCATGGATGCCCTGGTGAAGGGCATCACCGGCGTCTATCCCACCTGGCAGATCGTGGCGATCCGCTTCCTGGTCAGCTTCGTGCTGCTCGGGCCGCCGGTGCTCCTCACCCTGCGGCGGCTGCCGCGCGGGCCGGTCTTCCTCGGCAATGCCCTGCGCGGCATCTGCACCATGATTTCGGCGGCCGCCTTCTTCCAGGCGCTGAATTATGTCGCCCTGCCCTTCGCCACCTCGGTGTTCTTCACCGGGCCGCTGATGACGGCGGGTCTCGCCCGGCTGGTGGTGGGCGAAAAGGCCGGCGGCAAGCTGGTCGGGGCCATCGTCGCCGGCTTCGTCGGCGTGCTCATCATCATGAGCGGCGAGCTGATCGGCGGCGCCTCGCGGCTGGTGGCGACCGATACCGCCATCGGCATGGCCCTCGCCCTGCTCTCGGCCTTCTCCTATGCCGTGTCGGTGGTGATGATCCGGGTTCATGCCGGACAGGAATCCGCTCTCGTCTCGGGCTTCCAGCAGATCCTGATCGCCTCCATGGTGGCGACGCCGCTGGCCGCCTCGGGCTGGACGCCGCCGGCCGGGGGCGACATCTGGTGGCTGCTGACCATCGGCGTGCTCGGCACCATCGGCACGGTGTCGGTCTTTGCCGCCTTTTCCCGGGCGCCGGCGGCGCGGCTGGCGCCCATGGAATATCTCTCCTTCGGCTGGGCCTGCCTGTGGAGCTTCCTGCTCTATGACGAGCTGCCGTCGCTGGCGACCATCGCCGGCGGCATCGTCATCGTCGCCGCCGCCCTGATCGCCACCCGGGATGCCGGCGATGGCGACGGCGGCGCCCCGGAAGAACTGGCCACCGACGACGACCTCGCCAAGGAAACCGTGCCGCCGCTCGCTGCCTCCCGCGCCGGGCAAGCATGAGACATGCCGGGTGTCGCCTCCGCCCGGATATAAAAATATCCGGCGTGCGCATGTGGTTAACAGGGCATTAACCCTTCCCGCGCAATCGTGGAGATCTGCCGCCCCCTAAGGGGCGGCGCAGGTTCCACGACCGGGGAGAAGGGCCAGAGCGATGTCGATCAGCCCGTCGGCGACCAGCCTTGCCAGCGCGATGCCGGATCTGCCCTTTGCGGTCGGCGCGCTGCCGTTCAGCGATCCCGTCATCCGCGACGAGGTGGAGCGCTCGCTCCTGGAGATCCTCGCCTATGCCGCGGGCTCGCCGGCCAGCCGGCACCGGCAGATCCTGGACGAGATCCGCGCCGAGGCGGACCGCTGCACGAGCGAGGCCGACGCCACGCTGCTCTATTTCATCTACGCCTGGCTGGCGCGGCAGTTCGCCTGATACCAAAGATCCTCGAAGAGGACTCTTTGGTATTCCGATGCGAATTTCTCATGCCATTGGCGCATATGAGAAATTCGCTGTCCTTCAGGCGCATGGTGCGGTCAGCACTTCATGCGCCTGGCATGACCTGTCCCGTCCCGGGGCGCCCCTTCCCGAGGTGACCATGACGGCGGCGCCCGATCTCTTCGCCCATCTGCGCGCCGGCGCCGGCCGGGTCTGGACGGACTATGTCTGCCACCCGTTCACCAGCGGCCTTGCCGATGGCAGCCTGCCGGCCGCAAGTTTCCGGCACTATCTGGCTCAGGACTATCTCTTCCTGACCCAGGTGGCGCGGGCCTATGCGCTGATGATCCTGAAGGCCGAGAGCGTTGCCGAGATGCGGGCGGCAGCCGGCGATGTCGACGCCCTCCTCAACCGGGAACTGGACCTGCACATCCGCCTGTCCGCCGGCTGGGGCGTCGACGAGGCCGCGCTTGCGGCGACCGAAGAGGCCCGCGCGACCCTCGCCTACACCCGTTTCGTGCTGGATGTCGGCCACAGCGGCGACCTGCTCGACCTCCAGACCGTGCTTTCGCCCTGCGTCATCGGCTATGTGGAGATTGCCGCGCGGCTGGCGGCCCGGCCCGGCGCCACGGAGCCCGCCAACCCCTATGGCGCCTGGATCAGCGATTTCTCGGCGCCGGCCTATGTGGCGGTTGCGGACCAGACGCGCGCCCGGCTGGCCGCCACCGCCGCCCGCCGCCTGACCCCCGCCCGGCTGCCCCGGCTCCAGGCCCTCTTCAACCAGGCCGTCCGGCTGGAAACCGATTTCTGGCAGATGGGACTGACCTGCGCTCCGTGAAGGCCGACCAAAAAATAAGCCCCTAATGGCACGGGAATTCTGTATCGAAATATCCAAGCGTCCGTTTCAAGGATCTTTGGCACAAGAAAGAGAGGCACATAGCGCACGAAAATAATACCAGGCACACGAGGTGCTGACCGCACCGTGCGCCTGAAGGGCAGCAGATTTCTTATATGCCCCAAGGACATGAGAAATCTGCATTTGAATACCAAAGAGTCCTCTTCGAGGATCTTTGGTATAATGGCCCGCGCCGATTTCGCACGGCCACGCCTCGCTCTTCCATGAGTGCATTCAGGATGCTGTTTCGCTTACAAATCTGGATATCACCGGCGCAATGGCAATCGCCATATAGGGAATGATGTCCGAAAATGCTCGCACCTCAGTGATCTGAGCATAATAAAACAACATCGCGAAGCCAATCACGACCGTTAAATTCCAACTTGCCATAGGCTTCTTGGTAAATACACTATAAATACATATGACAGCTAAAGCCGGGATAGCTAACGTTGCAGGCCATTGCCAAGGCTTTGCTAGCGTCACAAGATTGTAAACAAGGCGGCTACCCTGTTCGGTCGGAACAGACGGCAGATAATGATCCAAGGCAATCTT
>JBBSSF010000204.1:0-6633 GCA_038242345.1 Hyphomicrobiales bacterium | reverse complement strand
CGGGACCTTGCCCGAAAGACGAAAAAAGCCGGTGGAGGGGGCCACCGGCTTCGCTGTCGGTCTATCTGTCGTGCGTCCGGCTGTCGTGCGCCCGGGGGCGGAAATTACACCGCCGCCTGACGCGCCTTCTTCAGGAGGCCGAGCAGGCCGCGCTGGATGTCCTCGTTGCCGGCAACGATCGAGCCGGTCTCCAGCATCCGGTCGCGGCCATCGGCATCCGAGACAAAGCCGCCGGCTTCCTTGACGATCAGGATGCCCGCCGCCATGTCCCACGGCTTCAGGTTGTGCTCCCAGAAGCCGTCATAGCGGCCGGATGCCGTCCAGCACAGGTCGATGGAGGCGGCGCCGCAGCGGCGGATGCCGGCCACCTCGTTCATGATGTGGCGCAGCTCGAACAGTGCCCGGCCATGGTCGCCATGGCCGAGGAAGGGCAGGCCGGTGCCGATCAGGCAGTCGTCCAGCGCCGAGCGGCCGGAGACGCGCAGACGCCGGTCGTTGAGGAAGGCACCGCCGCCGCGCTCGGCGACATACATCTCGTTCATCACCGGATTGAAGACCACGCCGGCCACCAGCGTGCCCTGGCGCTCCAGCGCGATGGAGACGGCGAAGATCGGCACGCCGTGCAGGAAATTGGTGGTGCCATCGAGGGGATCGACGATCCAGCGGTGCTGCGGATCATCGCCGACGACCTCGCCGCCTTCCTCGCCGACGAAGGAATAGGCCGGGCGCGCCTTCATGAGCTCGCTGCGCACGATGTTCTCGGCCTTGCGGTCGGCCGCCGAAACGAAATCTGCCGGGCCCTTGCGGGACACCTGGAGATTCTCGATCTCGCCGAAATCGCGCACGAGAGAGCGGCCGGCCTTCATGGCCGCGCCGACCATGACATTGAGGATCGCGGAGCGGGACATGACACCTTCCGATCGGACATGAGGAAAGGGCGGCCGGGATGCCTCCGGTCCGGGTCGGCGGACTGCGGGAGGCAAGGGGACCGGTGCCCCGAAAATGGCTCGGCCGGGACGTGTGGCCCCGGCCGGGAGAGAAGTCAAGCGGTTCTGCCCATTCGCCGGCCGCCGCCCCGGATGGGGGCGATCCGCCAGGCGCCAGGCAGGTTCAGGCGGCGCCGCGGGCCGAGCGCGTGGCGAACTTCGCCTGCTTCTGGAACTTCTTCAGCACCCGGTCGCGCTTCAGCCGCGAGAGATGGTCGATGAACAGCACGCCGTCCAGATGGTCGATCTCGTGCTGGATGCAGGTGGCATAGAGACCCTCGGCCTCCTCCTCCTGAAGGATGCCCTCGCGATCGAGGAAGCGCACCCGCACGCGGGCCGGCCGGTCCACGGTGTCATAATGCTCGGGCACGGAGAGGCAGCCTTCCTCATAGGAGGACAGCTCGTCCGAGGACCACACGATTTCCGGATTGATGAAGCAGCGCGGCGCCTTCGGTTCGCCCTCGCGGGCCAGATCCATCACCACGATGCGCCTGGCCACGCCGATCTGGATCGCGGCCAGGCCGATGCCGGGCGCGGCATACATGGTCTCCAGCATGTCGTCCATCAGTGCGCGCAGATCGTCATCGACCGTCTGCACGGGCTCGCTGACCAGCCGAAGCCGGGGGTCCGGGGGGGTGAGGATTTCTCGTGTCGCCATGGCCAACAGATAGGATGTCGGGCCCGCTCCGTCAACGATCGGGCCACGGTGGAAAGGCAGGGAAAGAGAGGCGTTTCAGCCGAGCCGGCTGCCGGGGGAAAGGGATGTGCCGCGCAGGAATTCCGCCGCCCCCATGGGCGAGCGGCCGGCCCGCTGGACCTCGACGAGGCGCACCGCGCCCGAGCCGCAGGCGATCGTCAGCCGGTCGTCCAGCACCGTCCCCGGCGCACTGCCGGCCTCCGGCACCGTCTCGGCGCGCAGCACCTTCAGCCGCTCCTCCCTGCCGTTCGGCCGCGTGAGCGGACACCAGGCGCCGGGGAAGGGAGACAGGCCGTGGATGTGGCAGCGCACCGCATCGGCATCAAGGCTCCAGTCGATCCGGGTTTCGGCCTTGTCGATCTTGGCGGCATAGGTGATGCCGTCGGCAAGCTGCGGCAGCGTCTCCAGCGGCCCCCGGCCCAGCTCGGTCAGGGCATCGACGGCCAGGCTCGCCGAAAGGGCGGCGAGTTCGTCATGCAGGTCGCCGGCGGTGGTGGCGGGCAGGATCGGCACTTCGGCCGAGAGCGCCACCGGGCCGGTATCGAGGCCCTCCTCCATGCGCATGACCATGACGCCGCTCTTGCGGTCGCCCGCCATGATTGCCCGGTTGATCGGGGCAGCTCCCCGCCAGCGTGGCAGGAGCGAGGCGTGGAGGTTCCAGGATCCGAGCGGCGGCGCCTCCAGCACCGGCTTCGGCAGGATCAGGCCATAAGCGATGACGATGGAGACATCGGCTTCCAGCGTCGCGAATTCCTGGATGGCGAGGGGATCGCGCAGGGTCTTCGGGGTAGAGACCGTCAGGCCCAGCCGCCGCGCCTCGGCCTCGACGGGGGAGGGGGTCTCGGCCATGCCGCGGAAGGCGGGCTTCGGCGCCCGGGTGTAGACGGCGGCCACCTCGTGACCGGCGGCCACGATCGCCTGAAGGGTCGGCACCGAGAAATCCGGGGTGCCCATGAAGACGACACGCAGGGACATGGGCGGGCTCCTTCGGTGGCGAGGGGCGAAAAGATCGCGGGCGGTCGTGCCCTGTCCGGGGGGTATCGCCGCCGTCGTCCGGGCGCAAGGGGTGGGGTGGCGGCGGGGCCGGCCGGACAAAGAAAAGGGCCGCCCGGCGGGCGGCCCTTTCCGAAGGTCTCGTGATCTGTCGCCGTCCGGTCCAGAAGGACCGATCGGGCGTCAGGATCAGCGCGAATAGAATTCGACGACCAGGTTCGGCTCCATCTGCACCGGATACGGCACATCCGACAGGCCCGGAACGCGGAGAAACTTGGCAACCATCTTGTGATGATCGACCTCGATGTAGTCCGGAACGTCACGCTCGCCGAGGGAGACGGACTCCAGAACCACGCCGAGCTGACGCGACTTCTCGCGGATCTCGACCACGTCGCCCGGCTTCACCTGGAAGGACGGGATGGTGACGCGCTTGCCGTTCACCAGGATGTGGCCATGGGACACGAACTGGCGGGCGGCGAAGAAGGTCGGCACGAACTTGGCGCGATAGATCACCGCGTCGAGACGGCACTCGAGCAGGCCGATCAGCCGCTCCGAGGTGTCGCCCTTCAGGCGGATGGCCTCGGCATAGAGCTTGCGGAACTGCCGCTCGGAGATGTTGGCGTAGTAGCCCTTGAGCTTCTGCTTGGCGCGGAGCTGGGTGCCGTAGTCGGACACCTTGCCCTTGCGGCGCTGGCCATGCTGGCCCGGGCCATATTCGCGCTTGTTGACCGGGCTCTTCGCACGGCCCCAGATGTTCTGGCCGAGGCGGCGGTCAATCTTGTACTTGGCGCTGTGGCGCTTCGACATTCGCAGTTTCCTTTGCAGGTCCGCCCGAACGGCGGCCGGCGAAAGAGGGTTTTCAAGGAAACGCGCCCTCCTCTGCGAGGCCCGTCCCGATGAAGGGCAGGGCACCGCCGACAGGACTCCGGCCCGAGGCGCAAGCAACGGCCGAGGATCCGCGGGAGCGATGACACGCCGTCCGGAATCCGCATCGGATGCGGCCGGGCGGCGTGGTCGGGCAGGCGTCTAGCCCGGCGGGGCGCCGGAGTCAATGCTTTCCCGGAGAAAGACCGGCCTCACGCCTCGTTCAGCCAGGGCGGCAGATGATCGAGGCCGATGATGTCGGCATAGGTCGGCCGCGGACGGATGACATGGAAGCGGTCGCCGGTGACGAGCACTTCCGGCACCAGCGGCCGGGTGTTGTAGGTGCAGGCCTGCACCGCGCCATAGGCGCCGGCCGACATCACCGCCAGAAGGTCGCCCGAGGAGACCTCCGGCAGCATCCGGTCCTTCGCCAGATAGTCGCCGGTCTCGCACACCGGGCCGACCACATCGACGGTGAAGCGCGGATTCTTCAGCCGTTCCCCGTCCACCGGGCGGATCTCGTGATGGGCCTCGTAGAGGGTCGGGCGGATGAGGTCGTTCATGCCGGCGTCGACGATGACGAAGGTCTTCTCCGCCCCGCGCTTCACATAGACGACTTCCGTCACCAGGATGCCGGCATTGCCGACGATCAGCCGGCCGGGCTCGATCACCACCCGGCAGCCGAAGCGGTTGCGGTGGCGGTTGACCATGGCGGCATAGTCGCCCGGGTCCGGCGGGCTGGCATTGCCCTCGACATAGGGAATGCCGAGGCCGCCGCCGAGATCCACATGGTCGATCAGGTGGCCATCGGCCCGAAGCGCCGTCACCAGATCGCCGAGGCGCTGGAAGGCGGCATCGAAGGGCGCCAGATCGGTGATCTGCGAGCCGATGTGCATGTCGATGCCGGTGACCTTCAGCCCCGGCAGGGTGGCGGCACGGGCATAGACGGCGCGCGCCCGGTCATGGGGAATGCCGAACTTGGTCTCGGCCGAGCCGGTGGAGATCTTGGCGTGGGTCTTGGCATCCACGTCCGGGTTCACCCGCACCGAGATGGACGCCACCTTGCCGAGGCTGCTGGCGACCTCGGACAGGCGCTCCATCTCCGGCTCGGATTCGACGTTGAAGCAGAGGATGCCGGCTTCGAGCCCGGCCTTCATCTCGCGCGCGGTCTTGGCGACGCCGGAGAAGACGATCTTCTCGGCCGGGATGCCGGCGGCGAGCGCCCGGCGCAGTTCGCCTTCCGACACCACGTCGGCGCCGGCGCCCTCGCGGGCGAGCGTCGCCAGCACGGCCTGATTGGAATTGGCCTTCACCGCATAGGCGACGAGGGTGTCCAGCCCGCCCAGCGCATCCCGGAACACCCGGAAATGGCGCACGAGGGTGGCGGTCGAATAGCAGTAGAACGGCGTGCCGACAGCCGCCGCGATCTCGGCGACCGGCACGTCCTCGGCGTGGAGCGCACCGGCGCGATAGTCGAAATGATGCACGGGAAACGTCCTGAAAGAGGAGGGGCAGCCGGTCCGGCCGGGGAGGGGGCTCCGCCGGGCAGTCCGTCAGGCGGCCGAGGCCAGGGCATTGTCATGACGGGACCGGCATCCACGTCGTCCCTGAGATGCCCGGGAGCATTTTCAGGTGACGTGAGTGCCGGTTCGCGTGAAGAAAGTGCGTGATCTCAAGAGGCGAGAGCCTTTTTCCCGTGCGCCGGAGCGACCGGGAAAGGCTCTAGAGCAGCTTGTCGAGGAAGAAGGGCCGTTTCGGCGCCGTGGTCCCGTTGGTCTGGGTGTTGGGCGGCACGATCCGGACCGGGGCCTGGGGGCCACGTTTCTCCATCTGCTCGGGGCTCAGCTGCGGCGCGCCCTGCCGGCCGCAGCCGGCCAGGAGCGCCGAGGCAGCGAGAAGAAGCGCGGCGATCCGCAGGCCACGGGTCATTCCGCGCCCCCCGGACGGCCGGCCTCGCGGCCGAGCTGGCGCCGCCAGCGGCGGATCTGGCTGCGCACGTTGCGCGGCGCCGTGCCGCCATAGCTGGTGCGGCTGGCGACCGAGGAGGCCACCGTCAGCACCTTGTAGACGTCCTCGGTGATGCGGCCATCCACGTCCTGCATGTCGGCGAGCGGCACCTTGTCGAGGGCGATGCCCCGGTCGGCGGCGATCGCCACGATGCGGCCGGTGATGTGGTGGGCATCGCGGAAGGGCACGCCGCCGGCCCGCACCAGCCAGTCGGCAAGGTCGGTGGCGGTGGAATAGCCGCCCGAGGCCGCGCGGCGCATGGCGCTCTCGTTGGCCTTCAGGTCCTTGACCATGCCGGTCATGGCGGCGATCGCCAGGGACAGGGAGCCGAGGGCGTCGAAGGTCGGCTCCTTGTCTTCCTGCATGTCCTTGGAATAGGCGAGCGGCAGGCCCTTCATCACCACCGAGAGGGTGGCGAGGCTGCCGAGGATGCGGCCGGTCTTGGCGCGCACCAGCTCGGCGGCATCCGGGTTGCGCTTCTGCGGCATGATCGAGGAGCCGGTGGTGAAGGCATCCGACAGCGCCACGAAGCCGAAGGGCGCCGAGCACCAGATCACGATCTCCTCGGCCAGCCGCGACAGGTGGAGGGCGCAGATGCTGGCCGCCGACAGGGCCTCCAGGGCGAAGTCGCGGTCGGAGACGGACTCGAGGGAATTGGCCGTCGGCCGGTCGAAGCCGAGGGCGGCAGCCGTCGCCTCGCGGTCGATCGGGAAGGAGGTGCCGGCCAGCGCCGCGGCGCCCAGCGGGCACTCGTTGAGACGCACCCGGGCATCGCGGAAGCGGCTGCGGTCGCGGCCGGTCATCTCCACATAGGCGAGGAGATGATGGCCGAAGGTCACCGGCTGGGCGGTCTGGAGATGGGTGAAGCCCGGCATCACCGTGGCGGCATATTCTTCCGCCCGGTCGAGAAGGGCGATCTGGAGATCGCGCAGCTGGGCTTCCAGCTCGTCGACGGTGTCGCGCACCCAGAGGCGGAAGTCGGTCGCCACCTGGTCATTGCGCGAACGCGCGGTGTGGAGCCGGCCGGCGGCGGAGCCGATCAGCTCGGCCAGCCGCGACTCCACGTTCATGTGGATGTCTTCCAGG
>JBBSSF010000203.1:0-6732 GCA_038242345.1 Hyphomicrobiales bacterium | reverse complement strand
GGGCGATCGCCGCCACCTGGGTGGCCCTCAACGACATCGGCCCTGAGAGCCTGCGCCTGCCGCTGATGCTGGGGCTGGCCGCCACCGCCGGGGCCGGCTGGATCCTGATTTCCCTGGTGCTGAAACTGCGCTGGGGGGTGAGCGAGGTGATCTCGACCCTGCTTCTGGGCAGCGTCGCCTTCCTCCTCGTGCAGCATCTGCTGTTCGGGGTGTGGCGCGATCCGGCCAACAGCTTTCCGGTCAGCGCCAGCTTTTCCCCGGCCGGGCGCTTTCCCGCCTTCGGCTGGGGCCCCTTTCATGCCGGCGCCATCGTGGTGGCGGGGGTGACGCTGGCCGTCTGGTTCCTCCTCGGCCACACCCGGCTGGGCTTCTATGCCGATGCCATCGGCCGCAACCCGCGCTCGTCGATGGCGGCCGGCCTGCCGGTCAGGGCCACCCTCATCGGCCTCGTGCTGCTGTCAGGCGCGCTGTGCGGCATGGCCGGAATGCTGATCGTCGCCGGCACGGAACACCGGCTGAACCAGTCGGTCGGCACCGGCTACCTCTTCAGCGCCATCGTGATCGCCTTTCTGGCGCGTGCCCGGCCGCTCGCCGTCGTCGTCGTGGCGGTGGCGCTGGGGGCGGTCTACACCGCCGGCAACGTGCTGAAAGTGTTCTATTCCATCTCGGAAGCGATGATCGTGCTGGCACAGGGCGCGGTGCTCCTGTCGCTGCTGATGGCGCAGTTCTTCAGCACCTATTCGCTGCACCGTCCGAGCTGAAGGCGCCCCCTCATGGATTTCCTCGTCGGCTGGATCGCCATCATCCCGAGCTACACCACGCCGCTGCTCTTGGCCGCCCTCGGCCTCGTCATCTGCGAACGCACCGGCATTCTCAATCTCGGCGCGGAAGGGCTGATGGCGGTGGGGGCCATGAGCGCGGCCATCACCATCCTGTCCGGCGGCAATCCGTGGCTGGGGCTCCTGGCGGGGGCTGCCGCCGGGGCGGGGCTCGCCCTCCTCTTCGGCATCGCCACCGTGGTGCTGCGTGCCGAGCAGACGCTGGCGGGGCTTGCCGCCGTCGCCATCGGTCTCGGCCTCACCGGAGTTCTCGGCCGGCCCTACATGCAGAAGACCTTCGCCGGCCTTGCGACCTTCGGCGACCTGTTCGCGCTTCCCCGCGACACCGCCCTTGGCCGCATCGTCTCGGTGCAGGATCCGGTCATCGTGGCCGTGCCGGTTCTGGTCGCCGCGATCTGGCTGTGGCTGATGAGAAGCCGCCCCGGCCTGCGGCTGCGCGCCGTCGGCGAGAACCCGGCCGCCGCCGATGTGGCCGGCGTCGACATCCAGCTGACCCAGCTCGGCGCGGTGCTGATTTCCGGCGTGCTGTGCGGTCTGGCCGGCGCCTATCTGGCGGCCGCCACCAGCCATGTCTGGGTGGAAGGCATGGTGGCGTCGCGCGGCTGGATCGCCGTCGCCCTCGTCATCTTCGCGCGCTGGAATCCGGTGCGGGCACTGTGGGGCGCCCTCCTCTTCGGCAGCGCCGATGCCCTCATCCCGCGGCTTCAGGCGATCGGCGCCGACATTCCGGTCTATCTGGCGATGACGCTGCCCTATCTGCTGACACTCGCCGTGCTGGTCGCAACCTCCCTGACCGGCCGCCGCTCGGGCGAGCCGGCCTTCCTCGGCCGGGTCTATCTGCGCCAGGACAAGCACTGAGGACCGCGCGCCCGGGAGCACCGCTGCCGGCGCGGTCAGCCCGCGCCCACGGCCATCCGGAGTGCGGGATCAAGGGGGCCGGGGCCGGGCGCATGGACCCGCTCGAAATCGGCGGCGGCCTGAAGGGTCTGCCGGTCCGCCCGCGGCGGGCCGATGAGCTGGATGCCGGCCGGCAGACCCGCCGGCGAGAAGCCCGCCGGCAGGGCGGCCACCGGCAGCCCGGCCATGGACGGTCCGATCACCACTTCCATCCAGCGATGATAGGTGTCCATCCGGCGGCCGGCGACGGTCTCCGGCCACGGCCACGCGACATCGAAGGGCAGCAGCTGGGCCGCGGGCAGGATCAGGAAATCGAAGCGCTCATAAAGCCCGAGCAGATAGCGGTACCAGTCGCTGCGCACCAGCGAGGCCGCAAAGACCTCCCGCGCGCTGAGGCCGAGGCCGGTCTCGACCTCCCAGCACGCCTCCGGCTTCATGCGCGCCCGGCGGACGGGGTCCTCGTGATCGGCGCGCAGGGTCTCCGTCACAAGGAAGTGGCGCAGGGTGCACCAGGCCCGCCACAGCGCGGCCATGTCGAAGCCGGCCGGGACAGGCTCCACCGCGACGCCGAGGGTGTCAAAGGCCGCAAGCGCCCCGGCGCACAGCCCCATCACCTCGGGCTCGACGGGCAGATAGCCGTCAAAATCGCCGAGCCAGCCGACCCGGCCCTTGGGGAAGGAGATGGCCCCGCCGGAGAGGGGGTCGCCGAGGGAGAGCGGGGCCCGCGGATCGGCGCCCGCCTGGGTTTCGAGCAGGGCGGCGACATCGGCCACCGTGCGGCCCATGGGGCCGATGGTCGAAAGCTGGGTGAGGAACAGGTCCGCGCCCGGATCCGGCACCCGGCCGATGCTCGGGCGAAAGCCGACCACGGCATTGAAGGCCGCCGGATTGCGCAGCGACCCCATCATGTCGCTGCCATCGGCCACCGGCAGCAGCCGGCAGGCGAGCGCCGCCGCCGCGCCACCGCTGGACCCGCCCGCCGAGCGGCCGAGATCGAACGGGTTCCGGGTCGCCCCGAACACGGCATTGTAGGTGTGGGAGCCGAGCGCCATCTCCGGCGTGTTGGTCTTGCCGATGAAGATCGCCCCGGCCGCCCGGCAGCGGGCGACATGCAGGTCGTCCGTCGCCGCAATGGTCCCGACCCGGTTGAGCGAGCCCATCGAGGTCGGCAGACCGGCGACATTGGAAAGGTCCTTGACCGCAAGCGGCAGGCCGGTGAGCCAGCCGCGGGAGCGGCCGGCATCGAGATCCGCGTCGGCCGCCCGGGCTTCCCCGAGCAGGACATCCCGCCCCCGCAGGCTGACGATGGCGTTGACCAGCGGGTTGAGGGTGGCGATGCGCTGGAGATAGGCCTCCATCACCTCGGTCGCCCGGAGCGTGCGGGCATGGAGGGCGCGGGACAGCGCCACCGCGGAGAGGCTCGGGATGTCGCCGACGGACATGGACGCTCCTGAAGACATGGCCGCTCCTAGAGCATTTTCAAGCGAAGTGGTCGCCGGTTCGCGTGAAGAAAATGCGCTAAATCAAAAAACTAGAGAATTTCCGGTGAGCCAAAGCGAACGGAAATTGCTCTAGAGCTTCAGATGGTTCAGGATGCGCGCCCGGGCGTCGGGTCCGGCGACGCCGCACTCGTCGATCTCGCCGAGCTTCAGGAGGCCCCAGCGATCGGCGATCGACAGCGCGAAATCCAGATTCTGCTCGACGATCAGGATCGCCGTGCCGCGCGCGTCGCGCTCGCGCCGGAGCGCCCGGGCGATGCGGTCGATGACGGAGGGTTGCAGGCCCTCGGAAATCTCGTCGATCAGCAGGAGCTTCGGCCGCAGCATGAGGGCGCGGCCGAGAATGAGCATCTTCTGTTCCCCCCCCGACAGGGTGCCGGCCTTCTGCGACATCCGCTCGGCGAGGAAGGGAAACTGGTCGCGCAGGATCGCCAGCGCGCCGGGCAGGTCCCGGTCCGAACGCAGCGCCAGCCGGAGATTGTCGCGGATCGACAGATCCTGGAACAGCGGCTGCTCCTGGGGCGCATAGCCGACGCCGGCGGCGATCAGCTCGGCCGAACTGCGCCCGGCCGTCGCCACGCCGTCGAGACGCACGGTTCCCGCCTGCAAGGGCAGGAAGCCGAGGATGGTCTTGAGCAGCGTGGTCTTGCCCATGCCGTTCTTGCCCATGAGGGCGAAGATCTCGCCGGGCCGGACGTCGAGGCTGACCGAGCGGATGACCGACACCGGGCCATATCCGCTGGTGACGCCCTCCAGCGCGAGCTTCGGGCGGACCCCGGCCAGAGCCGGTGCAGAGGCGTCAGGCATGGGCGGCTCCCGCATAGATTTCACTGACGATCTCGGAGGTCACGACCTCCTCGACATTGCCGTCCAGCACCAGCCGGCCCTGATGCAGCACGACGATGCGGCTGGAGATGTCGCGCACGAAATCCAGATCATGCTCGACGAGGATGGCCGCATAGCCGAGATCGGCGGTCAGGTGCTTCAGCACCGTGCCGATCAGGGTGCGCTCCGCCTTGGTCAGTCCGGCCGTCGGCTCGTCGAGCAGGATGACCCGCGGTTCGAGGCTCACCACCATGGCAAGCTCCAGGCTCTGCTTCTGGCCATGGGAGAGCAGGGACACCGGCGTCGCCAGCGCGGCATCGAGGCCGGTGAGATGGAGGATGTCGCAGGCGGCGCGCGGCAGGCGGATGTCCGGCAGGGTCCGGAAGGGCGAGGGCTTCTCGTGCCGGCTGCGGGCCAGCCGCAGGCACTCGGCCACCGTCAGGCTCTCGAACACGCTCGCCACCTGGAACTTGCGGCCGACGCCGAGGGCGACGATGCGGTCCGGCGTGCGCCCGTCGATCGGCACGCCGGCGACCGAGATGCTGCCGCTGACCGCCTCGGTGCCGTCGCTGATGCAGCGCATCAGGGTGGTCTTGCCGGCGCCGTTCGGGCCGACGAGGCTGACCAGCTCCCCCGCCCGCACGGTCAGGTCGATGGCCGTCAGCACCTGCTGGCTGCCATAGGACTTGGCCAGCGCCTCGATTGCGATCAGCGGTCGGTCGCCGCCGGTCCGCGCCTCCGCCGCCTCGGCGATCGGCACGATGCGCGGGGCGCGGCCGGGCCGGCGGGCGCGGAGGCGCCGGGTCGCCAGCCCGATCAGCCCGGCCAGACCGTTCGGCATGACGATAATCATGATGACGAAGATCAGGCCGATGATGAGCTGCCACAGGAAGGGCAGGTCGCCGGAGAGGTGGGCGCTCAGATAATCGACGCCGATGGTGCCGGCGACCGCTCCCAGCACCGTGCCGCGCCCGCCGAGCGCCGTCCACACGACAAGCTCGGTGCCGAACACGAAGCCGGTATTTTCCGGCGCGACCACCCCGGAAGCGTTGGCGAAGAGAAAGCCCGCCAGCCCGGCGAGGCCGGCCAGCACCGCCAGCAGCGCGATGCGGATGCGCTGGGTGTTAAGACCCAGATAGGCGCAGCGCATTTCGTTGTCGCGGATGGCGACGAGGATGCGGCCGGCATCCGAGCGCACGAACACGAGGGCGGCGAGCGCGGTCACGACCAGGGCAACGCCGGCCAGCCGGAAATAGCCCTTGAGGCTCAGCGGCAGGGTGGCATAGCCGACAAGGCCGCTGCTCGATCCGGTCAGCTCGCCGCCGGAAAAGACGAGCTGAGTGACGACGATCGGAAACACCAGGGAGATGACCGTCGCATAGAGCGGCGTCGAGCCATAATAGAAGGACAGCCAGCCGACCAGCAGGCCGAGCAGCATCGGCACGATCACCGCCGCCGCGCCGGCCGCGACGAAGCCGCCGGGGCCACCGCCGAGGCCGCCGAGGAGCATGGCCGTCGCATAGGCGCCGACCCCGAAGAAGGCCGCCTGCCCGAAGGTCAGGATGCCGGTATAGCCCCACAGCAGATCGACGGTGATGGCGAGGATCGCCCAGATCATCGCCCGGGTGAGGACATTGAGGGTGAACCGGCCGAGATGATCGGCCCCGAACAGCACCAGGAAGAGCGCGACCACGCCGAGGACGGACAGAAGAAGCGTCCGCGAGACGAGCGCCTTGGGAAGATCAGGCACGGGCGAAGCCTTTCGGACGGATGCGCAGCACGAGGGCGCAGAGAACGGCGACGGTGATCGCCCCGAGGATGGGGCTGACGAAGATGCTGACCAGCACCTGCGCGCCGCCGAAGACGAGGCACGCCACCGCCAGCGCCCCGAAGGACGAGCCGGCCACCATGACCAGCATGAAGGCGCCGGTGAGCCAGGCGACGCCCATGTTGGGGTCGACACTGGTGAGCGGGGTCAGGAGCACGCCGGCCAGTGCGGCCAGCCCGGTGCCGATCATGAAGGTGACGAGGCGGACCCGGGTGGTGTCGAGGCCGAGGCCGCGGGCGAGCGTCTCGTTCATGATGACCGCCCGCGCCGAGAGCCCGAGACGGGTGCCCTCCAGGAGCAGCGCGAAGCCGAGCCCGATCACCACCGCGGCGCCCAGCGCGAACAGGCGGTAGAGGGAATAGTCGATGCCGGCGAACGCCACCGTCCCCGACAGGAGGTTGGGCAGGAACTGCACGTCGCGCCCGAAGCCCAGGGTGATGAGCTGGCCGATGACGATGCCGAGCCCCCAGGTGGCGAGGATCGCATCCAGCGGCCGCCGGTAGAGGGGCCGCACCACGAAGACCTCCGTCAGGCCGCCCAGAAGCGCACCGACGACGAAGGCGAAGGGCAGCGCCAGCCATGGATCGAGGCCGAGGCCGGCGACCACCACGGCACAATAGGCGCCGACCGTCAGCCAGGCGCCGTGCGCGAAGTTGATGATCTTCAGGATGCCGAAGATCGCCAGCAGACCGGAGGCCACGATGAAGAGAATGGCCGCCGTCGTGAGAATGTCGAGAACAATGGTCATCGTCTTTTCCGCACCCACGCGCCTGAAGAGCAGCAGATTTCTCAGGTGCTCCAATGGCGTGAGAAATCTGCTGCCCTTCAGCCGCACGGTGCGGTC
>JBBSSF010000202.1:0-6733 GCA_038242345.1 Hyphomicrobiales bacterium | reverse complement strand
GGCTCCGCCCCGGTGCCCTTTCAGAACGGCCACCCCTATCCGCCCGAGACGAACCCGGAAAAGCCGGCGGGCTCGGCCCCGATCCGCAAGTGATCGCGGGCTGAAAATCCTGCGCGCGGGCGGCGGCGCGACAGGCTATGATAGCAGAGATCCTCGAAGAGGACTCTTTGGTATTCCGATGCAGATTTCTCATGCCATTGGCACCTATGAGCAATCGGCTGCCCTTCAGGCGCATGGTGCGGTCAGCATTTCGTGCGGCTAGTATGAGAGGGCAGAGGGGGAGGCTCTTCCCCCGTCGTCCCGTCCGGCCGTTTCTCCCCCCCCGAGGCTTTCTACCGGCATGAACTATCGTCACGCCTTCCATGCCGGCAATTTCGCCGACGTCCTGAAGCACATCGTGCTGGCCCGCATCCTCGCCTATCTGGTGCGCAAGGACAGCCCGATCCGGGTGATCGACACCCATTCCGGCATCGGCCTTTATGATCTCTCCTCCGATGAGGCGATCCGCACCGGCGAGGCCCGCGACGGGGTGGAGCGGCTGCTGGCCGCCGACATCCCGGCGGAGATTGCCGAGCTGATCGCGCCCTGGCGGTCGGTGATCGCTGCCGAGAACCCCGATGGCGGCCTGCTCGTCTATCCGGGGTCGCCGGCGATCGCCCGCCGCCTCACCCGCCGGCAGGACCGGCTGACCTTCGTCGAGCTGCATCCCCAGGATGCCCGGGTGCTGGCGCTCCAGTTCGCCGCCGAGAAGCGGGCGAAGATCGTGGAGCTGGACGGCTGGCTCGCCCTCAATTCCTTCGTGCCGCCGAAGGAGACCCGCGGCCTCGTGCTGGTCGATCCGGCCTTCGAGGAGCCGGGCGAACTCGACCGGCTGGCGTCGGGCCTGGTGAAGGCGTGGCGCAAATGGTCGACCGGGGTCTATCTCGGCTGGTTCCCGGTGAAGACCGGCGGCGAGGCGGAGTTCATGCGCGACAGCCTGGCCGAGGCCGGCATTTCCCGCGGCTGCGTGGTGGATTTCCGCGTCCGCGCCGTCGGCCCCGGCCCGCTGCCGGGCTGCGGCCTCGTCCTCGTCAACCCGCCCTTCACCCTCACCGAGGAGCTGAAGCAGCTCCTGCCCTGGCTGGTGAAGACGATCGGCCATGGCGGCCCCGGGGCGGGAGCCAAGGTGCTGGCGCTGCCGGAGCGGCGCGCGGAATAGGCGAGGGACGCGCCCCGGCGTCCGGGGAGAGCGTTCCGGCCGTATCCTGTGCCCGTCCGGCAAGGACCGCTCATCTTTTTGGAAGACTGGGAAGAGAAGACGGGGAAGACCCGTGCCCGGTGCGCGGGTCCTCAGACCAAAGATCCTTGAAAAGGACTCTTTGGTATTCCGATGCGGATTTCTCATGCCATTGGCGCATATGAGAAATTCGCTGCCCTTCAGGCGCATGGTGCGGTCAGCACTTCATGCGCCTGGTATCAGACCGCATCCTCCCGCTTCAGCGGGCGGGTGAGGAGAGTCTCGATGGCGCCGTCGATGCTGATGCGGCCGGACAGCACGTCCGCCACCGCCTTGCACACCGGCAGTTCCACGCCGTGCCGCGCGCCCATGGCGACGGCCACCGGCGCGGTGGCCGCGCCTTCCACCAGCGGGCCCGAGGCCGGCGCGCCAATGGCGACCTCGCTTTTGCCGAGGGCGATGCCGAAGGCGAAGTTGCGCGATTGCAGGTTGGTGGCCGTCAGCACCAGATCGCCGAGGCCGGAGAGCCCGGTCAGCGTCTCGGGCCGGGCGCCGAGGGCGAGACCCAGCCGGGTGAGTTCGGCAAAGGCCCGGGCGATCAGCGCCGCCTGGGCGCTCGCCCCGAGGCCGCGGCCGGCCACGATCCCGCAGGCGATCGCCAGCACATTCTTGAGGGAGCCGCCGATCTCGACGCCGGTCAGGTCGCCCGAGGCATAGGGCCGGAAGGTGGGGCCAGCGAGCGCCGCCGACAGCCGGTCGGCCAGCAGCGGATCATCGGCGGCAATGGTGACCGCCGTCGGCAGGCCGCGGGCGACATCGGTGGCAAAGCCCGGCCCGGACAGGGCGGCGCGGGGAAAGCCCGGGGCGGCTTCCGCCAGCACCTCGGACAGCAGCCGGCCGGTGGTGCGCTCGATGCCCTTGGCGCACAGCACCAGCGGCGTGCCCGGCCGGGCCCGGGCGGCGACCTCGGGAACGACGGTCGCCGTCGTCTGGGCCGGGGTGACGAGCAGCACCGCATCGCAGCCGGCGGCCGCGCTCATGTCGGTGGTGGCGCGGACGGGCGGGTCGAGGGCGATGCCCGGCAGATGGGCCGGGTTGCCGCGGCCTGCATTGATGGCGTCGACGGTTGCCGCATCCCGGGCATAGAGCAGCACCTCCCGTCCGGCCCGGCGGGCACAGAGCGCCAGCGCCGTGCCCCAGGCTCCGCCGCCGATGACGCCGATCCGTGCGATGCCGCTCATCTCGTCTGCCTTCCCGGAGGGATGTCCGGGCGGATGCCCGGGCTGCCTCCGTCTGTCCTGAGGTAGGGTGGACGCATTATCCGGCGCCGGCGGGGCCGGCACGGGCAGAAGGCGTCCTCTCGATAGTCCGGAGCCCCTTTCCGGACGCCGGAGCGACCGGAAAACGCGCTCATCTCTTGACGGATCGCAGTTTCTTCACGCGACCCGGTGTCCACTTCGCCTGAAAATGCTCTAGACCTTGGCGCCCAGCCGGCCGGAGCCGACCACCGGCACGGCCAGGGCATCCAGCGGCCAGCGCGGCCGCGCCGGGGCGTCGAGGCCATCGACGAGGCCGAGGGCGAAGCGTTCGGCGCCGGCCCAGGCGATCATCGCGCCATTGTCGCCGCAGAATTTCAGCGGCGGGGCGACGAGGCGGGAGCCGAGCCCCTCGGCCATTCCGGCAAGGGCCGCGCGCAGGGTCTGGTTGGCGGCGACGCCACCGGCGACCACCAGGGTCGGGTGGGCGATGCCGGTCTCCTCGCGCATCCGCCGCAGCGCCGCGCGGCAGCGGGCGACCAGAATGTCGGACACCGCCTGCTGGAAGCCGGCGCAGAGATCGGCGATGTCCTGGTCCGTCACCGGCTGGGCGCGCTCGGCCGCCAGCCGCACCGCGGTCTTGAGGCCGGCGAACGACATGTCGAGGCCCGGCCGGTCAAGGAGCGGGCGGGGCAGGGGGAAGCGGTCGGCCCGGCCGGCAAGCGCGGCGCGCTCCACCGACGGGCCGCCGGGATAGGGCAGGCCGAGAAGTTTTGCCGTCTTGTCGAAGGCCTCGCCCACGGCGTCGTCGATGGTGGTGCCCCAGCGATGATATCTGCCGACGCCTTCCACCATCAGGATCTGGGCGTGGCCGCCGGAGACCAGCAGCAGCAGGAAGGGGAAGGCGACGCCATCGGTCAGCCGCGCCGTCAGCGCATGGCCTTCCAGATGGTTGACGGCGAGGAAGGGCCGGCCGGTGGCCAGCGCCAGCGCCTTGGCGAAGGTGACGCCGACCAGCAGCCCGCCGATGAGGCCGGGGCCGGCGGTGGCGGCGATCGCATCGACCTCGTAGAGCGGCACGCCGCTTTCCAGAAGGGCCGCCTCCACGATGCCGTCCAGACGGGTGACATGGGAGCGGGCGGCGATTTCCGGCACCACGCCGCCAAAGGGCGCGTGTTCGGCGATCTGGCTGTGGACCACGCTGGAGAGCACCGTGCCGCGTCCGTCCGCGGTCCGCCGCACGATGGCTGCCGCCGTCTCGTCGCAGCTCGTTTCGATGCCGAGGATCGTGAGGGCACCATCCGCCGCAGTCATGCTGTCCTTCGCCGTCGTCAGGGACCGTCGGGGTCTGCCCGCGGTTGGAACGGGGGGCGGGCACCTGTATGGTCGCCGCGCCGGACCTGGGTCCGGTTCCGAATCGACGTGTCCGGCGCCTCAGGCGGCTCCGGCCACGTCCGTCCTGCCCGTAGCACCGCGCGATGACACCATGCAAACGAATCCCGTCCGGATCGGAACCCGGGGCAGCCCGCTGGCACTCGCCCAGGCCCACACCGTCCGCGATCGCCTGGTGGCCGCGACCGGCCGTCCGCAGGAAGACTTCGCCATCACCGTGATGAGCACCGCCGGCGACCGGGTGACCGACCGGGCCCTGGCCGAGATCGGCGGCAAGGGGCTCTTCACCCAGGAGATCGAGGACGCGCTGCTCGACGGTCGCATCGACCTCGCCGTGCATTCGGCCAAGGACATGCCGACGGTGCTGCCCGAGGGCCTGCATCTGGCCGGCTATCTGCCCCGGGCCGATGTGCGCGACGTGTTCCTCTCCGCCCGTGCCGGCGGGCTCGGCGGCCTCTCTGCCGGTCAGGTGGTGGGCACGGCGTCGCTCCGGCGCGGTGCCCTCATCCGTCGCCGCCGGCCGGATCTGGCGGTGGTCAATTTCCGCGGCAACGTCCAGAGCCGGCTGCGCAAGCTCTCCGAGGGCGTGGTGGATGCCACGCTGCTGGCGCTGGCCGGCCTCACCCGGCTGGGCATGGCCGAGATCGCCACCGAGATCCTGCCCGTCGATGATTTTCCCCCGGCCGTCGGGCAGGGGGCGATCGCCATCGAGGCCCGCATCGACGATCCCGCGACCGCCGCCCTGCTGGCGCCGGTCCTCGACCGCGACACCGGCGTGGCGCTGGGGGCCGAACGGGCCTTCCTCTCCGTTCTCGACGGCTCCTGCCGCACGCCGATTGCCGGCCATGCCGTCGTGACCGGGGAGAGGATGGCCTTCCATGGTCTGATCCTGACGCCCGACGGCGCCGAATGGCACGAGATCCGGCTCGACGGCGAAGCGTCGGCGGCAGCCGGGATCGGGGCGGAGGCCGGTCGGGAACTCCGGGCCCGGGCGCGGCCGGATTTCTTCTCCGGCAGCTGAACCCGGCTCGCCCGGCGGGATCCTCCGGAGAGGCTGTGCGTTCCCGGTCTGATGATGTCGGCAGCGGAGGGGTCTTGATGCGCTTTCTCGTCACCCGGCCGGATCCCCATGGCGGCCGCACGGCGCGCCGGCTGAAGGCGGCCGGCGCCGACGCCGTGCTCGCGCCCATGCTGCACGTGGTGCCCGAGCCGGCGCCGGAGCTGGGCCTTGCGGGCATCGGCGCCCTGGCCGTCACCAGCCGGGTCGCCATGTCCGTGCTGGCCGGCCGGGCCGATCTCGACCGGCTGCGCGCCCTGCCGCTCGTTGCCGTCGGCGATGCCACGGCCGCCGATGCCCGCGCCCTCGGCTTCACCGACGTGCATTCCGCCGATGGCGACGTGGCGGCGCTGGCCGCCCTGATCCGCGCGGCAGCGCCTGCCGGCCCGGTGCTGCATCTGGCCGGCCATGTGCGGGCGGGCGATCTGGTGGCGCTGCTCGAGGCGGCCGGCGTGCCGGCGCGGCTGGTGGTGGTCTACCGGGCCGAGCCGGTGGCGCGGCTGCCCGGGGCGGCGGTCGCGGCGCTCCGGGCCGGAGAGATCGACGCCATCCTCGTCTATTCCGCCCGCACCGGCGCGGCGCTGATGGCGTCGGCTGCCGCCTGCGGCGTGGACGCGGAGGTGCGGGCGCTGCCGGTCTTTGCCCTGTCGGCCCAGGCGGCGGCGCCGCTGCTGGCGGCTGGCGTCGCCAGCGTGCGCTGGCCCGACCATCCGGATGAGGCCGCGCTTCTGGCACTCGCCGGGGTGGTGGCGCCGGGCTGAGCCCGGGGCGGAGCCGGCGTCCGGCGCGAGTGTGTTTTTCCCGCGGTTCCCGGGGGCCGGCCGCTCCGGCCGGTGGCGCAAGGGTCTATAAGCGAAACAGGGTTCCGGCGACGGAATCGGGGCCCGGTCTCTGGGTCGCGGTTTCCTCCCGGGGGCGGGCGTGCTTGAATGCGCCCGCTTCGGTCTGGCCTGAGGCGCCGCTGGCGTGATACCAAAGGTCCTCGAAGAGGACTCTTTGGTATTCCGATGCAGACTTCTCATGTCCTTGGGGCATATGAGAAATCTGCTGTCCTTCAGGCGCGTGGGTGTGGTCAGCACTTCGTGCGGCTGGTATGATTCAGGTGGCCCGGACAGGCAGTTCCCTCGGAGTGCGCGCTGCTCCGGGGCAGCCGGCAGTGCGACGGGAGCCCGAATCCCTGTCTGCCGGGGCATGGGATGCCACGCAGCCGGCGGGATGAGCGCCCGCCGGGCCGGGATGGAATTCCGGGTGCCGGAAATCCCCCCAAGGATCCGTCCGGAACAGGACGACTGCCCCCGGACGGGGCGGAAGCAGATGAGGAGGACGCCGATGGCCGCGAGCGACGACAGCCCGATCTCCGGTCCGGGACCCGGGGAAGGTGCCCCCGTCCGGCGCACCCCCATCCTGACCGAGGCGACGCCCAGGGACGAGATCGAGGACGCGGTCGAGGTTCCCGTGACGGACGCCGCCAAGGAGGCGTCCGCGCCCGATGCCGGGGCGGCAGAAGACCCCGAGGTTGCCCGCGAAGTGGCGTCGGGCGAGCCGGAAGAGACCCTGGACATGGATCTCGTGGCCGGTGATTCCCTGGAGGAGCCCGCTGCCGAGACGGCTGCCGCGGACGCCCCAGAGCCCGGAACCGCCACGCCGGATCCCGCCGTGCTGGCGGCGGCGGCCGGCGTTGCCGCAGGTGCGGCTGCCGCTGCCGCCGCGTCTTCCTCCCCCTCTTCCTCTGCTGCATCGTCTGCCGCGCCGGCCGCTTCCGGCCCTGCGGCGGCCGCTCCGCCGCCCGCGCAGGGCGGCTCCGGCTTCGGC